>NZ_JSYC01000151.1:0-71308 GCF_054823965.1 Gordonia sp. GN26
CCGGAGCTTGCGGAGGGGCGTATCGAAGGGGCCGTTGCCCACCTGCCACGCGTCTGCCCGTGACAGCGGCGGTTGCGCGTAGGCGTTCCGACCCCGACTCTGGGTAGACAGACCCGAGGCGTCCGGGAAGGCAGACATGACCGCGAACCGTCCGGCGGATGCAGTCCCAGGCGGGATACCGGCTGCATCGGCGGCGGGCCGATGGTTGATCGTCGCGGCGGTCCTGGGGTCGGGCGTCGCGTTCCTCGACGGCACGGTCGTGAATGTCGCACTGCCGGCCATCGCACGTGACCTCGACACCGGACTCCGGGGACAACAGTGGGTGCTCGACGGCTATCTGCTGACCCTGAGCTCACTCCTGCTGCTGGGCGGGGTCGCCGGTGATCGATACGGGCGCCGGCTCGTTTTCACCGGAGGCCTGGCGATGTTCGCGGTCGCGACGGTCGGTTGCGGGGTGGCCCCGACCGTCGAGTGGCTCGTGGCCGCCCGACTCGTCCAGGGTGTGGCGGCCGCAGCGGTCGTACCCGGCAGCCTGGCGCTGATCAACGCGGAGATCGCGCCGTCGGATCGCGGTGCCGCGGTGGGGTTGTGGGCCGGGATGTCCGGCGCGACCAGTGCGCTGGGACCGTTCGTCGGCGGTTGGCTCGTCGACGCGGCGTCGTGGCGCTGGGCGTTCTTCCTGAGCGTGCCACTGGCGTTGGGTGCGCTGGTCATCGCGATGAAGCACGTGCCGGAGTCGCGCGATCCGTCGGCGCCGCGTCGGCTCGATGTCGCGGGAGCTGTGACGATGACCCTCGGTCTCGCAGGAGTCATCTACGCGCTGATCGAGGGTCCGTCGCGCGGTTGGTCGACCGGAACGATCGTCGCGGGTCTAGTGGGCGTGGCGGTGCTCGTCGCGTTCGCGGTCATCGAGACGCGGGTGCGCTCACCGCTGTTGCCGCTGCGTTTGTTCCGGTCGTCGCAGTTCACCGGCGCCAACCTGACGACGCTGCTGGTGTATGCGGCTCTGGGTGGCGCGCTGTTCCTGCTCGCCCTGCAACTGCAGCAGAGTCTGGGTTACTCGGCGTTCGAGGCGGGTGCGGCGATGTTCCCGAGTACGTTCATCATGCTGTTCGGGTCGCCCTTGGTGGGAAAGCTCGCCCAGACCACCGGGCCACGGTTGCCGATGACCGTCGGCCCGCTGATCGCCGCGGGCGGCTTCGCGCTGATGGCTCGGGTGCAACCGGGGACGGATTATCTGGCGCATGTATTGCCGGGAGTCCTGCTGTTCGGGCTCGGTATGACGGTGACCGTCGCGCCGCTGACCTCGGCCGCGCTGGGAGCGGTCGACGACGCGTTCGCGGGGACCGCGTCGGGCGTGAACAACGCGGTGGCCCGCGTCGCCGGGCTGCTGGCCGTGGCGGTGTTGCCCGCGGTCGCCGGCATCGACGCCGGTCCCGGTGAGCCGCTCGGCGGCGGGTTCCGGACGGCGATGTACATCTGTGCGGCGTTCTGCGCGGTCGGCGGGCTCGTCGCCGCGCTGACCATCAGCTCCGGCGCGGGCTTCCGGCCGCAGGTCCGGGCCGGGGTGGACACCGCCTGCCAGGCTGCTTGTACCCGGCGCGAACAAGCCGCCGATCTATAGCTCGAACCCGCGCTCACCGCGGTTTCGAGCTATGAACCTCACCAGTCCCTGCTGCAACCGCCCACAGCACCAGCACGGGCTGGAAGAACAGACGAGTCAGACGCTTCTGGTCGGTGTCGAGGCCGAAGGCGTCGATGTGCTCGACATACTGATGGATGTTGCCGGGGAACACCGCCACGAAGAAGGCCGCGACGATCCACGAGACGACCTTGCGATACCGCGGCAGGGCGATGAGCGCCGCGCCCATCGCGATCTCCACCCCGCCCGAGGCCAGGACCACGAAGTCCTTGCCGAACGGCACCCAGTCGGGCACCTGGGCCTGGAACTCGTCGCGCTGCGCAGTCAGGTGGCCGATCCCGGCGATCGCCAGGACGGCTCCCAGCGCGATGCGGGCGATCGCGCGGCCCAGCGGTTGCCGTGCGGTGGCGGGGGACAGGATCGACATGCAGGCTCCTCGGAGATCGCCGGTTGTGTAACCGCAGTTCGTGGCCGATCGGGTTTCGGACTGGCCAGTAACCAAGGGGCCGATGCGATTTGGTCACTTGATCCAGGGTCCGTTATGTCGCATCGACCCTGATGTGTGTGGTACATAAGTGTGACCCCGGACACCGTCGTCCGGGGTATTTGTCCGCACGGAGGTCAGCCCATGCCCCTCGACTCGATGTCGGTACGCCGACACCTGTCCTCAGGTCCTTTGTTCGCCAACACGCGCCTCGGAGCGCGGTCATGACGCTACAGAGTGTGTGGGATGCGCTGAAGGCCTCCGCGGGAGTGGTCATCACGGCGGCGGCGTTCGCCGTCGCGCTGGCGGTGCTGGTCGTCGCCCAGGTCGTCGTCTTCGCGACCCGCCTCGTCGACCTCCCCGGCTGAACAACCTCCGCCGCCCGCCTGCTGGTTGAGTAGGCGAGGAGCCCGCGACGAGCCGTCCCTGCCTGCTGGTTGAGTAGGCGAGGAGCTTGCGACGAGCCGTATCGAAGCCAGCCGAGGAGAGTCTGGCGGTGACGCACGATCGATCAGGAATCGAGAAGCGTAAACAGTTCGACGCGCCATAGCGTCGAAGCATGACGAACATCAACACACTCACCCTCGAAGTTCCCGACATCAGCGCAGCGGAAGTCTTCTACGACAAGGCCTTCGGACTGGGCGACCGACTGGGGTTCCGGGCCGCAGAGGCCCCGAGCCAGGGCTTCCGCGGCTACGTGATCTCGCTCGTGGTCGCCGACCCGGCGGTCGCCGACTCCTTCCTCGAACCCGCGATCGACGCCGGTGCCACCGTGCTCAAGCGCGCCAAGAAGTCCTTCTGGGGGTACGGCGGCGTTGTCCAGGCGCCCGACGGTGCGATCTGGAAGGTCGCCAGCTCGTCGAAGAAACCGACCGGCGCACCAGCCCGGACAGTCGACGACCTGGTCCTCCTGCTCGGCGTCGACGACGTCGCGGCCACCAAGCAGTTCTACGCCGACCACGGAATCACTGTCGGGAAGAGTTACGGCCGCAAATACGTCGAGTTCGAGAGCAGCCCGGACGCGGTGAAGCTCGCGCTGTACGGCCGCAAGGCCGCGGCAAAGGACGCCGGTGTCGACGCCGCGGGCTCCGGCTCGCATCGGCTGGTGATCGGCGGTGAGGCCGGGCAGTTCAGCGACCCGGACGGGTTTACCTGGGGATGCTGAGGCCGGTAGGGCAACAGCTGCGTTTCGGCGCATCGCGAGCAACTCGTCGAGGAAAGCGGCGCCGCGCGTTGATCTCGCCCCGTTCGCCCCTGGCATAAATCAGTCGGGAACAAACTTCCAGCCATCGCAGTTGAGTCGATCAGACTTAACTCTGGAGGTTTCATGTCGCAGACATATTCACTGCCGGTCCTCTTCGTCCCGGACGTCGTCGTCCTGCCCGGCATGGTCGTGCCGATTCCGCTCGACGATGCAGCTCAGGCCACGGTCGACGCTGCGCGGGCGAGTGAGAGCGGAAAACTGCTGGTCGCCCCACGGCTGGACGACCGGTACCCCACGTACGGGGTGATCGCCTCGATCGTGCAGGTCGGGCGCATCCCGGGCGGCGGTCTCGCGGCCGTCGTCAAGGGTGAGAAGCGTGCGCAGATCGGGACCGGGACACCCGGCCACGGTGCCGCGCTGTGGGTCGAGGCCACCGAGGTCGAGGAACCCGAGGTCACCGACGAGGTGCGGACCCTGGCCGGCGAGTACAAGAAGCTCGTCCTGGCCATGCTGCAGCGCCGCGAGGCGTGGCAGCTGATCGACGCGGTCAACAAGATGTCCGACCCGTCGAGCCTCGCCGACACGTCGGGTTACGCGTCCTGGCTCACCGACGAGCAGAAGCGCGAACTCCTCGAGACACCGGACACCGCCGCGCGACTGCGGCTGCTCGTCGATTGGACCGGCGACCACCTCGCCGAGTCCGAGGTCAGCGAGAAGATCGCCGAGGACGTCCGCGCGGGGATGGACAAGCAGCAGAAGGAGTTCCTGCTCCGCCAGCAGCTCGCCGCCATCCGCAAGGAACTCGGTGAGGACGAGCCCGAGGGTGCCGACGACTACCGGTCGCGCATCGAGGAGGCCGACCTGCCCGAGAAGGTGCGCGAAGCCGCACTGCGCGAGGTCGGGAAGCTCGAGCGCGCCAGCGACCAGTCGCCGGAGACCGGGTGGATTCGTACCTGGCTCGACACCGTCCTCGACCTGCCGTGGAACACCCGCACCGAGGACTCCACCGACATCAAGGGTGCTCGGGAGATCCTCGACGCCGACCACCACGGCCTCGACGACGTGAAGGACCGCATCGTCGAATACCTGGCAGTGCGTGCTCGACGCGCCGAACGCGGCCTGCAGGTCGTCGGCGGACGCGGATCGGGCGCCGTCATGGTGCTCGCCGGCCCGCCCGGCGTCGGCAAGACGTCGCTCGGCGAGAGCGTCGCCCGGGCGCTGGGCCGCAAGTTCGTGCGCGTCGCGCTCGGCGGTGTGCGTGACGAGTCGGAGATCCGCGGTCACCGCCGTACCTACGTCGGCGCGCTGCCGGGTCGCATCGTGCGCGCGATCGGCGAGGCGGGATCGATGAATCCCGTTGTGCTGCTGGACGAGATCGACAAGGTGGGTTCGGACTACCGGGGCGACCCGGCTGCGGCCCTGCTCGAGGTCCTCGACCCCGCGCAGAACCACACCTTCCGCGACCACTACCTGGATCTCGACCTCGACCTGTCCGACGTCCTGTTCCTCGCGACCGCCAACGTCATCGAGAACATCCCGTCGGCCCTGCTCGACCGCATGGAGCTCGTCACCCTCGACGGCTACACCGAGGACGACAAGGTGGCCATCGCTCGCGACTACCTGCTGCCTCGACAGGCCGAGCGGGCAGCACTGACTACCGACGAGGTGAGCGTCACCGACGCGGCGCTCCGCGAGATCGCGGCGAACTACACCCGGGAACCCGGTGTGCGACAGTTCGAACGGCTCCTCGCGAAGGCGCTGCGCAAGGCGGCGACCAACCTCGCGCAGGGTACGGCGACCGCTCCGGTCACCATCGACGAGCCGGACCTGCGCGACTACCTCGGCCGGCCCCGGTTCACCCCGGAATCGGCCGAACGGACCGCAGTGCCCGGTGTCGCAACGGGTCTCGCCGTCACGGGAATGGGTGGTGATGTCCTCTTCATCGAGGTCAACGCCACCGACGGCGAGCCCGGCCTGAAGCTGACCGGTCAGCTCGGTGACGTGATGAAGGAGTCGGCGCAGATCGCGCTGTCGTACGTGCGGGCGCACGCCGAGCAGCTCGGCGTCGACCCCGAGTCGCTCAACAAGACCATCCACGTGCACGTTCCGGCCGGAGCTGTGCCCAAGGACGGTCCGAGTGCGGGCGTCACCATGGTCACCGCGCTGGTGTCGATGGCGACGGGTCGACGGGTGCGCGCCGAGGTCGGCATGACCGGCGAGGTCACGCTGAACGGCCGCGTCCTGCCGATCGGCGGGGTCAAGCAGAAACTGCTTG
Organism: Gordonia sp. GN26; assembly: GCF_054823965.1. Taxonomy (NCBI): domain Bacteria; kingdom Bacillati; phylum Actinomycetota; class Actinomycetes; order Mycobacteriales; family Gordoniaceae; genus Gordonia; species Gordonia sp. GN26. The sequence continues at coordinate 5,606 of NZ_JSYC01000151.1, forward strand.
CCGCACAACGCAACGGGCTGAAGACCGTCTTCATCCCGCAGCGCAACGAGCCTGATCTCGACGACGTGCCGGCCGAGGTCCTCGACGCACTCCACGTGCGCCCGATGACCGACGTCGCCGAGATCGTCGCGCAGGCTCTGGAACCCGCAGCGGGAGAACAGGTCAGCGCAGCCTGACGTCGGAGCACGATCAGCGGGGCGTCGTCCGGGCCACCGGGCGGCGCCCCGCTTTTCGTATCAACGGAGCCGCAGAGTGCGGGCGATCCCCTCCAACGCGCGGTAGACCACCCAGGCGAGACTCGTCACGGCAGCAGCGGGCACCAGCCACAACGCGCCGACGGCGCCGATCAGACTGGCCGCCCACTGGCGTCCCCACAGGGGTGCGGCGACGAAGATCATCAGCAGCGCCACCACGAGCGACCCCGTCGGCGACCACACCGTCCACGGCCAGTCGAACAGCAGCGCACCCGCGGAGCCGACTGTAGCGGTGATCCCCACGATGCTGAGCAACAGCCACAGCACGAGGCTCCACCGGCGGTAACCGCCTGCGATCCAACGGGTCCGGAGTGCCACGGCCGACCACATGATCCAGCGCTTCAGCCAGGGAACCCCGGACGTTCGCATCATCTCGCGGAAGAATCGGTCGGACAGGGTGTCGCTGCCGAGTGCACCCGAGTTGACGGCGTCGGAAATGAGCTCGTCGTGGATCAACGCCGCCAGCGAGTGCTTTCCGTAGGAGTCCTCGAACCAGCGCATGAAGCGCGGGACCGATGCGAGATCCGTCGGATTGTCCTCGCGCGGAACGAACGTCCGGGCCTTGTCGACCGCCGCACGGGCCTGCGACTCATCCATGCCGCCGCGTACCAACTTGGTCACCAGATCGTTCTCGACGTCCTCGTCGGAGTATCGAAAGGTGTTGAGGACGACGAACTGACGCTCGTCGATCTGGACGATCCCGACGCTGCCCCGACCGGTCGGATCGTCGACCTCGAAACCGGAGGACGGCGCCACTCGCCACGGAACCCAGCGGGTGGTACTCGATGTGGCGTCGCCCATCTCGACCTCCCGACCTCGGCACCTCCGACGGTAGCGCCGCCCAGTGCAGAGACGAGGAACATCCAGACAGACAGAGACCCAAGTGCAACCCGACGTGCGGGAATCGCGAGTCGTCGGTTACTGCCGGGCAGCGCTCGACGTCCACTCGGTAACGGCGTCGGTGTAGAAGGCCATCCGTTCGCGCAGGGCATTCGGTTCGATCCCGAACTCCTCTGGGCGGTACCGGTGTCTGCCCTTGCCATGACGCGGCTGCTCCCCGTTGTGCTCGGCGAGCATCGCCGCGACGTCCGGGGCATCGAGATCGGCTGCTGCATAGACACGTTCGACGGTCTCCCCGGGGCGGGACACCAGGTCCCGGTAGTCGAGGTCGACGACGGTCGCCGATCCGGCCGTACGGGAATCACGGAACTCAAGCGCTCGACGGAACCACAACTCCGACTGCTCGATCTGGAACCGGCCGACGTCGTGACCGTCGACCTCGTCGCTGTAGGTCGACCGGTAGGTCGCGAACAGGCTGGCACCCGACGCCACGGTCTCCACGATGTCGCGGTGTAGATGGACGATGCAGACACCGGGGTATGTCCGGGCCAGGGCGGCCAGTTCGGGCGTGTGGGCCGGCGCCTTCAGCAGCCATCGCCGCCGGGACCCGTCGTCGAGGATCTGCAGCATAGTGCGATGCGCTGCGTACTCACCGGTGAAATCCTGATCGGCCAGCCATCGGGAGTAGTTGTCGAGACGCATCGTCGAGCTGAAGCCCCAGTTGCGCATGGTCGTTCCCATGCCGAGTACGCACTCCTCGGGGAGGGCCGGTCCGGAATCGTGGACCGCGGCCATCGCCGGGTTCAGCACGTGGAGCGGGTTGGGCTCGGCAGTTTGGGTGTCGATCAGCCGTTCGCGTTGCTCCGGGGACAGCCTCGCGACCCGCCACGGGGCATACAGCTCGACTGGACGCGGCGCGCGGAGCCTGGGGTCGCGCGCCATGAGTCGGTACAGGAACGTCGTCCCGGTGCGCCAGCCGCCGATGATCACGATCGGCGGGAGCACCTCGCGTTCGGCCACTTCCGGGCTCTCCCGCACGGTCTTGTCGAAGATGGAGCGCGCCCGCAGTTTGCCGATCACCGCGTCCTGCGCGTTACGGATTCCGACAGCGTTGAGACGGCCGTCCTCGGTCGCCGACGCCAGGTACTGTTCCAGGCCCGGCCGCCACAGTGCCGGGTCGCCCAATCCCTCGACACCGTGCCCGGCAGTCGCCCGTTCGACGATGGTGTCGGTTGCCTCGACCCCCAGCCGGTACCGCTCGGGGCGGGCAACCCGATCGGCTTCTGCGGCCGCGTAGATGCTCTCGGCGACCTCGCTCCGCTGCGGCGGCGTCCACGTCATGATCACTCGCCTCGCAGGTCGTCGAGCCGGACCACCCGGGCGGACGGCAGTGGAGGTGTATCGACAGGCTGGAGGAAACGCATCACGATGATCCCGAAGTCGCGCCCCTCGGAGTCGATCCAGTCGCCCGAGCCGCCTGGGTTCTCCGCCGCGACAACGAATCGATACCGTCCGTCGACGACCGTCGCGGTCGCACCCGTATACGACACCGGGCGGTACCGGAAGTCGAGCGAGTTCAGAAAGCGGCTGTACGCCAATATGTTCCAGTATCGACACTCCACGACATCCCCCTCGATGGCCAGTGCCTCGCCGGGTCCGAGCTGCCAGCCGCCGCGGACGTAGTGGATTCCGGGTTCGGTGAACACAGCGCCACCGGCCATCTCCGACCAGTGACGCAGGACGTTCGGCGGATCGAGATCGTCTTTGGTCGACATCTCGAAGATCGTCGGGAGTATCGAGGTCGTGGCCGCCAGGGTGCCGAGCGACGACGCGAATCTCCCCGCGTCGATGGGCGGCGGCACCGGCGGTTCGACGATCGGTTCGATACTGCACCAGCCCAGTTCGTCCTTCTCGACGTCGTCGTGGAAGAACCGGACCCAGACGGCGCCGGACTTCTCCGGCAACTCCAGCCAGTCGCCGGCTCCCGGTGCGGAACCGCCGAGGTCGATCTCGAAACTGCCGTCGTCGTCGAATCCGATGGCGTCGCTGTCGATGCGGGCCGTCGCCTCCGAGCCGATGCCGCCCGTCCGGCGGTAGACGGTCACCGACATGTACGACGCGTCGCCGCGGTTCCCGCGGATCCGGTAGACACGATCACCACGAACCTCGGTGACCCAGTACCGGAAATCGGGGTTGTCCATCAGGAACTTGTGCCGCCACCCGTTGAACGGCACGAGCTCCGGGCGTTCTCGGTCGACTTCGAGGCGTGACAACTGATTCGACAACCCGCGCACCAGGGCGCGGAATCCGTCGGCCTGTTCTGCCGGGTCCAGGCCCGCGGTGTCGGCGGCGAGTTTGTCACCTGCGGAGCGGAGCGCGTCGATGAGACCGTTCCATGCGGCGACCTCTGGTCGAGCGTCCTCGGTCACGGGAGCCGGACCCGGTCGTCGTGCCGGTAATGAGGTCCGACGTCGTCGATGAGGATGCCCGGTTCGGCGTCGGCCACCGCCGGGATGGCGTCGAGCACGGCTCGCACCGACGCGGTCGTGATCGGGTTGGTGTGGCCGGACCCGATGCCGAACTCCAGTTGGGTGCGCATCTCGGCCGGTTCGCCGCTGATGACGAGCGTGTACGCGATCGGGCTGGTGAACCCGCCGAACGGGAGATCATCGCCGCGAAACACGACTTCGGCGCCGGGAGCGGAGCGAGCGGGCCGAGTGGGTACCGAAGCGAGATACCAGCATTCCTCGTTGGTGAAGAAATGATGGTCGCCGAGGTAGCCGCGATGCGTCAGGTGCAGGGCGGCAGCAGTGCCCTTCTTGATCGCCGTCGCGCCGACCTGCGCATCTCGTTCGGCGGGGATGCCGCGCAGTGACGTCTCGACCCTCACCTCGGAACTGTCCGCGCCGTACAGCGCGTGCGCGACGTTGCCGGTGAGATCGCCGTAGTAGATGTCGCCGCCGCGTGCGACCGGGGACTCGGCGCCGAGGGAATCGAGTTCGGCGCCGAATCCGAGCGCTCCCAACCCGCCCCACATCGACCCGGCGCGGGAGAAGTCGACGGCCTCAACCGATCGCACATGACTGACCGACGACATCGCCTTGGCCATCGTCATCGCGACCCGCTCGACGATGAAAGTCGGATGGACGCCGGTCCCGTGCAGCGTGGCGCCGCCCGTGTGGCACGCCTCCAACATGCGTTGCGGGGACTTGCGGAAAGGGCTGAGCCAGTTCGGCATCGACACGTTGTGGTACGCCGCGGTCGCCACGACGTTCTTCCCCGCTTCGAGCAGATCGATGACGTCGTCGTCGAGTCCCTTGATCACCGCGGCCGGCGCCGGGGTGAGGACGACACAGTCCACGTCGAGGTCCTTGAAGGCCGCGCGGTCGCGGGTGGCGGCGATCCCGATCGGGTCGGACCGCACCAGCTCGCCGATGTCCTTGCCCTCCTTCTCGCGGTTGTGGACGAGGGCGCCGACGATCTCGAAGGCGGGGTCGGCGAGTGCGGCCCGGATGACGGCGCCGCCCACCTCGCCGGGACCCCAGACGGCGATGCGATACGGGCGACGGGGAGGGGAGTCCCCGGTTCCCGTCGTCGGTGTAGGACTGGTCTGCGTCATGGGCGGCCCTCGGGGACGGTGAAGTGGAATCGCTTGCTTCCTGTTGGAGAGAATCTGCCCGGCGGGCACAGGTGTGTCAAGGACCACACTGTGTGGCCGCGTGTTGAGTGAAACTCGCTCAACTTTTTCCAGCTATCCGGGAACAAACCCGGAAGGGGTCCCGTTACACACTTCGAGAAACCTGAGTGACACTGACTCAAGTAAGTTTGACTCGACGCTCCGATGTGAGTAGGACATGAGTCGGACGCACTGAAGTCCGGTCCCGCTGGGTTTCGGACATCATCCCCGCGTCAGCGAACCGCGGGGCCAAAGGACTTGGGTGCACACCCACAAACTAGGAGGAAGCCAAACATGTCTCGTGCTGTTGGAATCGACCTCGGCACCACCAACTCCGTGGTTTCGGTGCTCGAAGGTGGCGAAGCGTCGGTCATCGCCAACGCCGAGGGCTCGCGGACCACGCCGTCCGTGGTCGCCTTTGCGCGTAACGGCGAGGTGCTCGTCGGTCAGCCGGCAAAGAACCAGGCGGTCACGAACGTCGACCGCACCATCCGCTCGGTCAAGCGCCACATGGGTGAGGGTGACTGGACGGTCGAGATCGACGACAAGAAGTACACCCCGCAGGAGATCAGCGCGCGCACGCTCATGAAGCTCAAGCGCGACGCCGAGGCCTACCTCGGTGAGGACGTCACCGACGCCGTGATCACCGTGCCCGCCTACTTCAACGACTCCCAGCGTCAGGCCACGAAGGAAGCCGGCCAGATCGCCGGCCTCAACGTGCTGCGCATCGTCAACGAGCCCACCGCGGCAGCCCTGGCCTACGGACTCGACAAGGGTGAGAAGGAACAGACCATCCTGGTCTTCGACCTCGGTGGCGGTACCTTCGACGTCTCGCTGCTCGAGATCGGCGACGGTGTGGTCGAGGTCCGCGCGACCTCCGGTGACAACCACCTCGGTGGTGACGACTGGGATCAGCGCGTCGTCGACTGGCTCGTCGAGAAGTTCAAGGCTCAGAACGGCATCGATCTGACCAAGGACAAGATGGCCCTGCAGCGTCTGCGTGAGGCTGCCGAGAAGGCCAAGATCGAACTGTCGAGCTCGCAGAGCACCTCGATCAACCTGCCGTACATCACCGTCGACGCCGACAAGAACCCGCTGTTCCTCGACGAGCAGCTGTCGCGCAGCGAATTCCAGCGGATCACCTCTGATCTGCTCGAGCGCACCCGCGCACCGTTCCAGGCCGTCATCAAGGATGCGGGCATCTCCGTCGGCGACATCGACCATGTCGTGCTCGTCGGTGGTTCGACCCGTATGCCGGCCGTCACCGACCTGGTGAAGGAGCTGACCGGTGGCCGCGAGCCCAACAAGGGCGTCAACCCGGACGAGGTCGTCGCCGTCGGTGCCGCGCTGCAGGCCGGCGTCCTGCGCGGCGAGGTCAAGGACGTGCTGCTGCTCGACGTCACCCCGCTGTCTCTCGGCATCGAGACCAAGGGCGGCGTGATGCACAAGCTGATCGAGCGCAACACCACCATCCCGACCAAGCGCTCGGAGACCTACACCACGGCCGAGGACAACCAGCCGTCGGTGCAGATCCAGGTGTACCAGGGTGAGCGTGAGATCGCCTCGCACAACAAGCTGCTCGGCAGCTTCGAGCTGGGCGGCATCGCGCCTGCGCCGCAGGGTGTCCCGCAGATCGAGGTGACCTTCGACATCGACGCCAACGGCATCGTGCACGTCACCGCGAAGGACAAGGGCACCGGCAAGGAGAACTCGATCCGCATCCAGGACGGTTCCGGCCTGAGCAAGGACGAGATCGACCGCATGATCAAGGACGCCGAGGCGCACGCCGACGAGGACCGCAAGCGTCGCGAGGAGGCCGAGACCCGCAACCAGGCGGAGTCGCTGGTCCACCAGACCGAGAAGTTCCTCAAGGACAACGAGGACAAGGTCCCGGCCGATGTGAAGGAAAAGGTCGAGGCCACGGTCAACGACGCCAAGGAAGCGCTGAAGGGCACCGACTCGGCCGCGATCAAGACCGCGATCGAGAAGCTGTCGGAGGAGTCGCAGGCTCTCGGCCAGGCGATCTACGCCAACGCTGCTGCGGAGTCCGCCGACGGTGAGGCTGGCGCTGCCGCCGACAGTGATCCCGATGTCGTCGACGCCGAGGTCGTGGACGACGCCGACACCAAGGAGAACAAGTGACCGCAGGATCCCATTCGTCGAATGGGTCCGGCGAGGAGCCGGTGACGGTGACCGATCGTCGTCGCATCGACCCGGAAACGGGTGAGGTGCGCGACGAGCCGGCCGCCGGCCCCGGCCCGGCCGACGCCGAACCCGTCGTGGACGAGTCCGACACCGAACAGCCGGCCGACGAGGCGTCCCCGGACGCCCGGCTCGCCGAGCTGACGGCCGACCTGCAGCGGGAACGCGCCCAGTTCGCCAACTTCCGGCGGCGAGCTGCCGAGGAGAAGCAGGGATCGGTTGCCTACGGCAAGCAGATCCTGATCGACAAGCTCCTCCCGGTTCTCGACGACCTCGACCGTGCCCGCGAGCACGGCGATCTCGAGACCGGCCCGCTCCGGGCAGTCGCCGACAAGCTGACCGCAGTGCTGAACGCCGAGGGCCTCGAGTCCTTCGGCGCCGCGGGTGAGGAGTTCAACCCCGAACTCCACGAAGCGGTTCAGCACGACGGCACCGGAGGCCACCCGGTCATCGGCGCGGTGTACCGCTGCGGTTACCGGCTGGGCGAGAAGGTGATCCGCACCGCCATGGTGACGGTCACCGATCCCGAGCCCACCGGCGACCAGACCGGTGCACAATAGAACGACCGTTTGTGGCCCTGAGGTGCGAGGAGCGAGCCTGCGACTCGCACCTCAGGGCTCTCCGGCGAGAGTACGAACACGAATACAACTGAAATACCCATCCAGACAACAGAAGACTTGAAGGAGGTGACGTCTGGTGGCTCCACAACGTGAGTGGTTGGAACATGACTTCTACAAGGACCTGGGCGTTGCTTCTGACGCTTCGGCTGAAGAGATCAAGAAGGCCTACCGCAAGCTCGCACGCGAGCTGCACCCGGATGCCAATCCCGGCGATTCCGCGGCCGAAGAGCGCTTCAAGCGGGTGTCCGAAGCACACAGCGTGCTGAGCGATCCGGAGAAGCGCAAAGAGTACGACGAGACCCGTGCCATGTTCGCCGGCGGACGATTCCGTGGCGGTGGCAACGGCTTCCCGGGCGGCGGTTTCCCCGGCGGCGGTACGACGTACACGACCGGTGGTGGCGACTTCGACCTCGGCGACCTGTTCGGCGGCGGCCAGACCGGCGGCGGTGGCGGATTCGGCGACATCTTCGACGGACTCTTCAACCGTGGTGGCGGATCCCAGCGCACGTCGACGGCCAGCCGTCCCCGTCGCGGCAAGGACCTCGAAACCGAGACGACGCTGTCCTTCAAGGACGCGGCACTCGGCACGACGGTCCCGCTGCGGGTGACCAGCCCGTCCCCGTGCACCACCTGTCATGGGTCGGGTGCCAAGCCCGGCACCAGCCCGCGAGTGTGCCCCAACTGCAACGGCTCCGGTTTCGTCAGCCGCAACCAGGGCGCCTTCGGGTTCAGCGAACCCTGCCAGGACTGCCAGGGCACCGGCTCGTGGATCGACGACCCGTGCACCGACTGCTCCGGCAGCGGAGTCAAGAACCGGACGCGCACCATCAACGTGCGTATCCCGGCCGGAGTCGAAGACGGACAACGGATTCGGCTCGCCGGACAGGGCGAGGCCGGACGCCGGGGGGCGCCGTCGGGCGACCTCTACGTCGTCGTCCACGTCACGCCGCACAAGCAGTTCACGCGCAGCGGCAACGACCTCCGGGTGCAGCTCCCGGTGCGGATCTCCGAACTCGTTCTCGGCGCGACGGTCTCGGTACCCACGCTCGAGGGCTCGGTCGGGGTCAAGATCCCGCCGAACACCACCGACGGCCGGACGCTCCGCGTGCGCGGTCGCGGCGTCCCCAAGCGGTCCGGCGGTGCAGGTGACCTGCTCGTGACGGTGAAGGTCGCGGTGCCGGACAAGCTCGACGACGCCGCGATCGAGGCGATGCGTGCCTACGATCAGGCCGAGAGGGCGAGCGGTTTCGATCCACGGGCGAACTGGGGGAAGTGAGTCATGGCCGGTCAGAAGAACTTCGACGCCGACGGCGCGACCTTCATGATCTCGGTGGCCGCCGAGCTCGCCGGCATGCACGCGCAGACCCTGCGGACCTATGACCGGCTGGGTCTGGTCACCCCGCAGCGCACGAGTGGCGGCGGTCGCCGCTACTCGTCCCGCGACGTCGACCTCCTGCGTGAGATCCAGCGTCTCTCGCAGGAGGAGGGCGTCAACCTCGCAGGGATCAAACGGATCATCGACCTGAGCAATCAGGTCGAGGCGCTGCAGCAGCGCGTCCGTGAACTCTCCGACGAGGTCGCCGCGTCGCGGAACCGACGCGGGGGCGAGCTCGTCCCGGTGCCCCGGACCAATGCGCTGGTCGTGTGGCAGCCGCGGCGGAAGCGATCCGGCGACTGAACGGTCGGGCTCGTTCCACCAGGGCGATCAACGGCTCCCGCGTACGTTGGATGTATGGCTTCCGACACCGTCACCACCGTTGACACGGGCTCGCACCGCGTTTCACGGCGCATCGTCGTGGACGCGCCGGCTGCAGAGGTCTTCGCCCTCATCGCCAACCCGCATCGTCATCCCGAACTGGACGGTTCGGGAACGGTGCGGGACACGCCCGTCAAGGGCCCGGAAAAGCTCACCCCCGGCGCGCGATTCAGCGTCGGGATGAAGCAGTTCGGCGTCCCGTACACGATCACCTCCACCGCGACCGACGTCGACACCGACCGCGTCGTCGAGTGGAAGCACCCCATGGGCCATCGCTGGCGCTGGGACCTCGTCGCCACGTCGCCGACGACCACACAGGTCACCGAGACCTTCGACTACTCCACGCTCAAGTTTCCGAAGATCATGGAGCTGATCGGATATGACAAGAAGAACGGGCAGGGCATCGAGGGCACCCTCCGTGCCCTCGCGAACCGGTTCGGCTGATACCACCGCCATCTTGCCGACAGCATGTCGATAAGATGGCGGAGACCTATCGGACCCGAACCAGGAGTCGACGAAATGTTCGTGATCACCAACCGCATCGATGTCACCGAGAACGCCGAGGCCTTCGAGAAGGCATTCTCGGACTCCATGCGCACCACGCTGAAGGGTGTTCCCGGCCTGCACCGCGCCACCCTGATGCGTCCCGAGGCCGAGGGCCTGCCCTACGTCTCCACCATGGAGTTCGACGCCAAGGAGGACTTCCTGGCGTGGCTGAAGTCTGATTCGTTCCGCGCATCGCACTCCGACGACCAGGCCCCGGGCATGCAGGCTCCGTCGGCCGTCGAGCAGCACACCCTGATCGAGACCTTCAACGCCTGATCAGGCCGTCCCGGGGCGGCCGCGAAAGGAAGCCCCTCCATGGAGTTCCAGGACGATGCGCCGTCATCCGGCGAGGAAGCGGTGGTCGTCCTCGGAGTCGTGGCCGCTCCCGGGCAACCGATCGGGCTCGCGCGCAAGCTCGTCGACGCGGACCTGATCGAGCACGTCCAGACCAGCTACCCCGGGGCCCGATGGCAGATCGAGGTCGTCGAAGCATCCGTGGTGCAGCCGCCCGCGACCGATGCCCAGATCGTCGACGCCGCGAGAGACGTTCTCCTCGAACGTGAATGGGACCTGGTGGTCTGCCTGACCGACCTTCCCCTGCACGTCGGCAGACGCCCCGTCGTGGCGCATGCCAATGCGGTGCACGGCGTCGCGGTCCTGTCGGTACCCGCCCTCGGCCCGACCGGGCTACGGCAGCGGGCGCGGACGACGGTCATCGGCCTCCTCGGCCGACTCCTCGGCGCCGACGCCGACGACCTCCGAGACCACGAGAAGTCACCGTCGACGTCGCCGCTGCGGCACCGGGTCCGCCAGTTGGGCACCGACGTCGACGACGAGGGCACCGCCTTCACCGCCCGGGTGCTCACCGGCAATCTCCGGCTCCTCTCGGGGATGGTGCGCGCCAACCGGCCGTGGCGCCTCGCGCTCGGACTGACCCGGGCCCTGACCGGTGCCATCGCCGCCGGAGTCTTCGCACTGGTCACCGCCGACATCTGGCTGCTCGCCGACACGTTCGGCTGGGTCCGCCTCACCGGCGTCGCCGTCGGCTCGATCGTCGCCATCACCGCCACTTTGATCATCGGCGCCGACCTCTGGGAACGGGGAACGTCCCGGCAGTCGCGCGAACAGATCGTCCTGTTCAACACCGTCACCGTCATCACCGTCGTGCTGGGGGTCGCGGCGTTCTATGCCGCGCTCTTCGTCCTTGCGACCGTCGGCGCGCTGTGCCTCGTGGTCCCTCAGGTCTTCGGCGACGCCCTCGGTCACGATCCCGGGATCACCGACTACCTGGAGGTCGCGTGGCTGACGTGCTCGCTCGCCACCGTCGGCGGGGCGCTCGGTGCCGGGTTGGAGACCGACGAGGCGGTACGCGACGCCGCGTACACCCAGCATCCCGGCGAGTCGGTCTGACGAGGTACCCCGCGACGGTCCGGCTGCCACGGATCCGATCCCAGCCGTTAGGCTTCATGGGCAAACGTCGATGTGGAGGTGACGATGACCCAAGATCCGGCGAGTGGGGGACTGCCCGGATCCGTGGTTCTCGGGATATCCGTCGTGGACGATCAGATCGCGTCCGTGGTGCGCGACGCCGACGGCCACATCCTGGCCAGCAACCTCGTAGACCTGCCTGATTCCTCGGCCCCCGCGGTCGAGGCCGCGATCGTCGAGCTCGTCGAGTCGGTGCCGGTCGTGGTCGACCAGATCGGTGTCTCCGTCTCCCGTGAGGGCGTCCGAAAGCATCTGGTCCAGGTGTTCGCCGCGGGCACCGCTGCCGATTCCTGGTACGGCCGCGTCGTCGTGACCGGTTACGCCTCGGCGCTCGCCGAGATCGCCTGCACGCAGGCCAGTCGAGGCGGAGTCGTCGCCGTGGTCGACCTCGATCGCGATGCGGCGCCGGCGGCCGGTACGACGGTGGCCACGGTCGACACGACCTCGGGCGCTGTGCTCGGCACCGCCGACTTCACCACCCACCGGCTCGCACCCGTCACCGATCCCGAAGGCGCGTCCGGCCTCGCGACGGCGGTCGCCAAGCTCCCGCGCGGTCGTGACATCACCTCGATCATCGTGGTCGGGCCCGGCGCGGAGATGCCGGGCATCGCTCCCGCCTTCGAATACGCCGCCCAGCGACCCGTCACGGTCGCCGAGAACCCGCCGCTCGCCTCGGCGATCGGCGCGGCCGACGCCGCCCTGGCGGCCCTGTCGGCTCCGGCGGCGGCCCCGCGGGTGTCGACCGGACGACGCTGGTGGTTCGTCGGCGCTGCGATCGGCGCCGCGGTGTTCCTCGGCGCGGTCGGCCTGACGCTCCTCCTGGCCGCCGAGGGCGACACTCCCGAACCGGTTCCCGTGACGGTCACCGAGACACCCGCTGCCGTGACGGTCACCGCCGACGCGAAGACGGTCACCCAGACCCAGACCCGGACCGAGACCGAACGGGCCCGCACGACGACGGTCACCAGCGCGCCGCGTCCGGTCACCCGGACGACCACGGTCACCGAGGAGATCCCGGGACCGTTCACGATCACCGAGACCGAGACGACCACGGTCGAGGTGCCCGCAGCATCGCCGGCGCCCTGACGCGTCGACCCGCGGTCAGTACACGGGGTCGTGCTGGATGTGGCTCGCGCGGACCCCGGCGATGATGAGTTTGCGTCGGGTCGCCTCGATCATCTGAGCCGATCCGGCGATGAGCACCTGGTGGTCCGCCCAGTTCCCGGCGTCGGCGACGACGTCGGCGAGTGTGCCGATCTCGTGGTCGATCCCCAGTTCGGCCGGTGTCGCCACCGCGGTGATCCACCACGGGTCGCTCTCCTCCTCCGACACCGCGGTGACCTGCAACCAGGGATTGGTGGAGGCGATCCGCCGCAGGACACTCAGGTCGTACAGCTCGCCGGGGTAGCGCATCCCGTAGAAGATGTGCGTCGGCGGCGAGTCCGCGCGCTTGGACATCTCGATGAGCAGGGCGCGCAGCGGGGCGAGTCCGGTGCCGCCGGCCACCATCAGGACGGGCCGATCCCGGTCGACGTGCAGCGTGCCGTGACTCTGCGACAGGGTCCAGACGTCGCCGACGCTGGTCTCGCTGACGATGGCCGAGCTGACCGTCCCGCCCTGGATCGCTCGCACGTGGAACTCCAGCTCACCGGCCGGGTTCGGCGGGATCGACGGTGAGAAGTTGCGCCACTGCTTGGGCCACTGCGGGACGTGCACCTCGAGGTACTGGCCGACGTGGAACGTCAGTGGCGCGTGCGAGATGAGACGTACGACGGCCAGGTCGCGGCTGATGCGGTACTTCTCCACGACTTCGGCCGTCCACCGCGCGGGGTGGGTGGCGGTCTCGGCGGCCCCGCGCATCACGCCGGTGACCAGCATCATCGCCTGGGAGACGGTCTGCTGCGCCTCGTCGTCCCAGTACCCCTCCATGAGACTGGCGAACTCGCCCATGAGGGCCGCGTACATCACGTGGTAGTGCTCTGGTTCGACCCCGAACTTGCGATGGTCGCGGCCGAGCTGGGCGAGGAACTCGACGAGGTCGGCGTGGCCGGACTCCGCGGGAATGGCCTCGAGGACGTGGTCGATCACGCGATGGAAGGCGATCTGCTGTGCGGCCATCGAGACGCCGAAGAGGTCCCGGAGGTCGGGATCGATCGCGAACATCCGGGTGTAGACGTTGGTCACGAACCGGTCGGGCTGTCGGTTCACCGCTGTTCGCAGCTGATGCAACGTGTGGCGTGAGTGGCTCGCCATTCTCTGTGGACAACCTCCGTCGGCGTTCGTCCCCCGCCTGTTCCGAGAGCTCAACCCTAACGTCCGACGGTACAGAATTCAGGATCCGTCATCGTATGTCGGACTGTGATCCGGTGTGGCAAGGTACCACCATGACGTCCCTCGACGGTGTCCTCCCGGCCATCGTCGACGCGCATGTGCAGCACTGGAATCCGCGGCGCACCCCATGGGCGGTGACCCGCTCGTCGCGGCTGTACGGGTTCGTCCCCCGATTGGGGGACCGGGCATTCCCGTTCATCGCCTCGCGCGCCGACCGGGAGTTCGTGCTGACACCGCGAACGGTCGCGCGCCCGTACGAGCCGCGGCAGTACGCGACCGACGCGGCTCTGGTCTCGACGGTCGTCGGGGTGCCCATCGACACCGTGGTGCATGTCGAGTCGCACTGGCGTAAGGCACTACCCGCAGGGGAGCAGGCGTCGGCGCACAGCACTGCCGTGGAGGAGACGCGCTATCTGGAGCGACTCCCGTTCGGCCACTCCGGGGCCCCGCGTCTGGGGGCGATCGTGGCCCACGGCGACCCGCGCGACCAGGACTTCGCCGAGATGCTGGATCAACAATCCGCGGTCTCGCCGCGGGTCCGGGGTATCCGCCTGGTGGCGACGCGCCATCCCGATCCGCGCGTCCGCGACGGCGGCGACGCCGACAACATCCTGGCTTCGGCCGCCTTCCTCGACGGTTTCGCCGAACTGGCCGCGCGGAAGCTCGTCTTCGAGGCGGCGGTGTACTCCCATCAGCTCTACGACGTCATCGTGCTGGCGCGGGAGTATCCCGACACGACGATCGTCCTGAACCACTTCGGGATACCGGCCGGGGTGTTCGGCCCCATCGGGACGCGTACCGGTGCGACGGCTGCGGCGCGCGCGGACATCTGGCGGTTGTGGCGGGAACGGATGACCACCCTGGCGTCGTATCGCAATGTGGTGGTGAAGCTTTCCGGGTTGGCGATGCCGGTTCTCGGCTACGGCCACGAACGGTGGGGCAACATCGGGGGACAGGCGACGCTGTGCGAGATGATCGGCCCGTTCGTCGAACACGTCGTCGCCCACTTCGGTTCGGACCGCATCATGTTCGGCTCGAACTACCCGATCGACCGCCCGAACGCGGCGGTCGACGTCCTCATCGGCGCGCTCGTCGACTGTGCGTCCCAGTGGGGGGACGAGGCGCTGCGACGTATCTTCCGGGACACCGCGGTTCGCGTCTACGGACTCGACGAGACCTGACCTGACCTGACCTGACCTGACCTGCGGGCGGTTCGTCATGGATGGCGCGGACGTCCCCACCATCGTGAGCGGGTCGGTTCGGGGACAGGCACGTCACGCATGAGGCGTACCAGGATGTCGACGAGATCCGAGCACGTCGGATAGCGGTCCTGCGGTGATTTGGCAAGTGCTTTGGCGAAGATCGAATCCATCGCCGACGGTAGCCACGGACGGCGCCGGGTCAGGCGCGGCGGATCGTCGTTGATGTGTGCGTGGGTGATCGCGAAGGACGTGTGACGCGGGTACGGCGGTGTGCCGGTGAACAGTTCGACGAGGCTGCACGCGAACGAGTAATTGTCGCTGGCCGGTGAAAGGCGATGTGCTTGAAGCAGTTCCGGCGAGGCATACCCGATGGAACCCTGAACCCGGCCGTTGCGTGCGAGCGGCCGTGTGTCGTCGAGGAACTGGGCGATCCCGAAATCGGAGAGATAGGCGTCGACCGGGGTGGAGTCGTCCGCGTCGGGGCCGAGCGGTCGGGAGAGCAGGATGTTGGCCGGCTTGACGTCGCGGTGGAGGATCTCCTGGCCGTGTGCGTAGTCGAGGGCGCCGGCGATCTGCGCGGCAACCCGCAGGATCGTGTCCACGTCGGGTTCGGTGTCGTCACCGGGGATGAGTGCGGTGGCCGCCGGGCCGGCGGCGTATTGCATCGCCAGCCACATCGAAGGCTGGTGGCGCGGGCCGGGAGAGCCGGGCGGCGCGACGATCTCGCCATGCGCGCGCATCCGGACGATGTGCGGGTGGTCGAGAAGAGATGCGATGCCGAACTCGCGCTCGAACCGTTCGCGGACCCGGGCGTGATCGGCGGCATTCGGGTGCAGAACCTTGAGCGCGACCGGCCCGTCGCCGTCATCGCGATGGGCGCGGAAGACGTCCGCGCTCGCACCACCGCCGACGAATTCGTCGATGGTGAAACCGTCCACGCGGTCGCCAACCTCGAACACCCTGCCCAGAGTAGAGCGACGACGATCCGCGGGCGCGGTGCCGGACGAGGGTGTCGAGACCCGGGTACCGGAATCGGGCTCGACCGTCAGGATTTCGGTGTCAGCCGGAAGATCGGGAACTTTCGCCCCTGGGCGGTCTCGGTGTACTTGACGAACTGATCGGTGAACGCCGTGAACTTGGCCCAGGCGGCATCCCAGTCGGCGTCGGTGATCTCGACGACCTGCGTCTCGTGACGTTCGATGCCCTCGGTTGCCGGGGCCTCGACGGCGACCGAGTCGGGGTGCGCCCGAAGGTTGTGCACCCAGGCCGGCGTGGTCGGCGAACCCGCGAAAGATCCGATGACGAGCCACGACCCGTCGTCGGCGAGGCCGAACAGCGGGCTGATGCGCGGCTGGCCGGACTTGGCGCCGAGGGTGTGCAGCAGGACGAGGTTTCTCCCGAAACCCGCGGTCTCGACATGTCCGTTGTTGGCGCGGAACTCGTTGATGATGGTCGAATTGAAGTCGGTCACGATCTCCTTGATACGCCTGCGGAGCCCTGACCGGCAGGTGTGTCAAAGTGAAACCGCGGTCCGGGCGTCGAAGAATACGCTGAACGCATGAGTGCCGATACGAGTTCGCTGGCCGCCGCCCTTCCCGACGGAATGGTGATCACCGACCCCGACATCCTCGCCGGGTATCGCCAGGACCGCGCCTTCGACCCGGCCGCCGGTACCCCGCTCGCGCTCGTCCGCCCGACCTCGACCGGGCAGGTCCAGACGACGGTTCGGTGGTGTGCCGAGAACCGGGTCCCGATCATCACGCGCGGCGCGGGCACCAGCCTGTCCGGCGGCTCGACCGCGGTGGACGGCGCCATCATGATCTCCACCGAGAAGATGCGCGAGATCGCCGTCGATCCCGCGACGCGCACCGCCGTCGTCCAGCCCGGGCTGTTCAACTCCGAGGTCAAGGCCGCGGCGGCGGCCGAGGGCCTCTGGTACCCGCCGGACCCGTCGTCGTTCGAGATCTGTTCGATCGGCGGAAACGTCGCCACGAATGCCGGTGGCCTGTGCTGTGTGAAGTACGGGGTCACCACCGATTACGTGCTCGGACTGCAGGTGGTGCTCGCCGACGGCCGTGCGGTCCGGGTGGGCGGCAAACAGCTCAAGGACTCCGCCGGCCTCCCCCTGACCAAGCTCTTCGTCGGCAGTGAGGGGCTCCTCGGCATCATCACCGAGGTGACCCTGCGGCTGCTCCCGCCGCAGGGGCCGGCGAGCACGGTGGTCGGGGTCTTCGACTCGGTGCACGACGCCAGTCGTGCCGTCCTGGCCGTCACGGGCGAGATCCGCCCGGCGATGCTGGAATTCATGGACTCGGTGGCGATCAACGCGGTCGAGGACATGCTGCGCATGGGGCTCGACCGAGACGCGGGCGCGCTGCTCGTCGCCCAGTCCGATGCGCCCGGGGCGGCGGGTGCCCAGGAGGTCGAACTGATCCGGAACGCCTTCGAGTCGAACGGCGCGGGCGAGGTCTTCACCACCGACGATCCCACCGAGGGCGAGGCGTTCACCGCTGCCCGCCGCGCGGCGATCCCGGCGGTGGAGAAGCTGGGATCACTACTGCTGGAGGATGTCGGGGTCCCGTTGCCCTCGCTGCCCGATCTCATCGACGGCGTCGCCAAGATCGCCGCGGACAACCAGGTGATGATCTCGGTGATCGCACACGCCGGCGACGGCAACACGCACCCGCTGATCGTCTTCGATCCGGCCGACACCGCGGAGGCCGACCGTGCGCAGACGGCGTTCGGTCAGATCATGGATCTTGCCATCGAACTCGGCGGCACCATCACCGGCGAGCACGGTGTGGGCCGGCTCAAGAAGGGCTGGCTGCCCGATCAGGTGGGACCGGACGTGATGGAGCTGACGACGCTCATCAAGAACGCCCTCGATCCGGAGGGGCTCCTCAATCCGGGCGTGATCCTGTAGGCGTGGTCGGCACGACGGCGTAGGTTCCGCGCCGGTGTGCCTTGGCCTCGAACAGGGCGTCGTCGGCGAGGGCGAAGTCGCGTCGGATGCGTTCGGTGGCATCCTCATCGGTCATGTGCTCGCTGTACAGCGGGCCCACGGCGATGCCGAGGCTGACGGTCGCCCACTCGCCGTCACCGGTGTCGACGGGCCGGCCGCGGATGTCCTCGGCGACGGCCCGCGCCGCCTGTTCGTCGAGCCGCATCGCGATCGCGAACTCGTCGCCGCCGAGCCGGGCGACGACCGCCGGTTCGGCCACCGCGCCCCGGAGGATCTCGGCGACCTGCTGCAGCACGGCGTCGCCCACGGCGTGACCGTGGTCGTCGTTGATCCGTTTGAAGCGGTCGACGTCGGCGATGACGAGTGCGAACCGGTCGCCGTGTCTCCGGCGCAGCAGTGTCGTCGTCGCGAGGATGAACCCGCGGCGGTTCAGCAATCCGGTGAGCGGATCGGTGTTGGCCATCCGCAGTTGGTGTTTCAGAGTGCGCTGCAGATCGGACGTATATCCCTGGTGCAGGGTGACGGTTCCGCTGACGGCGACGAGCAGGGCCAGGGTCGCGGCGAACACGGTCACGGGTGCAGCGCCGTCCAGCCAGGCGAGAACGCCCAGGGTGCAGGTCACCGCGCTCGCCAGCACCAGGTGGACGTACACGACGCGGGCACGTACGAAATGTGCGCTGTAGGAGCCGATCACGGCGAACAGGGCCGAGAAGTACAGCGCGAGGCGAGGATCGGCGACGGCGAACAGGCACGCCGCCACCCCGATGTCCGCGTAGGCCACGAAGGCGTTGTTGAAACCGCGAACGTGTGACTTCTTGGTCCACCACATCACACCCAGGTGGACCCGGCTCACCGCGATCGCGGTGGGGATGGTGGTGGCGGCAGCGGTACCGAGGACCAGCGACCGCCACAGCGAACCCTGCCCGCCGCTCGGCGTGAACAACCCGAGCGCCGCGACGACACCGAAGATCAGCACCAGCCCGGCGATGGTGTACCGGATGTGGCGTTCGCGCAGGCGTAGCTGCCGGAGCACATCGAGCGTTTCGTCGTAGAGCCCACTGCGGCGTGCGATCTCCGCAGTGATCGAGTCTCGACCGAGCCCGCTGAACGGAGTAGATCTCGGCGCCCGGCCGATCGTTTCTTCCACCTGATCGAGCTCCGGAAATGGGGTTGGGACGGACAATACGAAGTCTTGACGAGCATTAGCGATGCTTCATCAGAGCAAGTGATAGCCGACGAGACCCGGGCGCGACAGCGAAAACGGGAAAATGGTGAAAAAGAAGCACCTGCCGAGGTCCTCCCGTCCCCTCCGCGGGGGGACCTCAGCAGGTAGCCCAAAACGCGAATGACATCTGAATACGATGCCATGCAAAAATGAGCATATTGCGTCGAAGCTCAACCTACAATCACATCAATCGGGATAACTGACAGGGGATGGTTGATGAATGGTTCTGGGGACGCCGGACTTCGCGATATCGACCTACGTCGACTCCGCATGTTCGTCGTCGTCATGGAGGCGCCGAGTCTCCGTGTCGCCGCCGACGACCTGTTCATCAGCCAGCAGGCGTTGTCGTCGGCGATCCGTGAGCTCGAGCGACAGCTGGGCGTCGAGCTGTTCTCCCGTTCGCGTCGCAGCCTGACGCCGACGCCGGCCGGGGAGGCCCTCTACCGCGGCGCGGTACCCCTGCTGGCCGGTGGTGAACAACTCGCCACGCAGGTCAGGCGCGTGAACGCCGGGTCTCCCGCGCCGTTCGTCATCGGGCACGCACCCGACCTGGCGTCGTCGGAGGTCTTCCGCATCATCGAACCCGTGGTTCTCGCCGACCCCTCGGTGCCGATCACGGTGCGCCCGGTGTTCGCCGACTTCATGCGCGACGAGTTGCTGTCGGGGTCGATCGACCTCGCGCTGGGACGTGGTGTGTCGGCGCCGCCGGACATGGCGACCACGATCGCCACCGAACACGAACTCCGCCTCGCGGTCCGCAGTGACCACCCGCTCGCCGCCCATGCCCGCGTCGACATGGCCGCCCTCGCCGATTACGAGATCGTCGTGTGGGGCCCCGAGCACGAGTACGAGTACACCGACATCCTCGTCGGGCTGTGCCGGCGCGCCGGTTTCGAGCCGCGCATCATCCTGTCGACGCTGCTCGGCACACCGCCGCACACAGCGGTGATCGCCCATCCCAAGGCGTGCGCCTTCGTCACCAACGAGCCCGGCTGGATCTACGCGAACTCCATCCGCATCGTCGAGTTCACCGATCCGCCGTTCGCACCCGTCCGGGCGATGTGGCTGCCCAACACCGCCTCGACGCTGCGCCGGCAGATCCTGGCGGCGGCGGAAGGGGTTGCGTGAGCGGAGCAGCTGCGCGATCCGGCGATGGAGGGATAACAAAGAGCCCTTGTTGCACGCGAGCTGTGTATCGAGCTGCGAAATTGAGAGCATCCGCTGGTAGCGTGCGACGCGGCTGATTGGGGGAGGCTGTGCTCACAGTAGACGGCAATGTGCTGCTCGACATCGCGGGAAAGTCGGAAGTGGCGTCCGATGTAATCGTCGCTTGCAAATACGCGAGTTACTACGCGAGGATCTCGGAGCTCCTGCCGGGATCGGCCACCGCATACGCATCGAGTTGGCGAGCATCAGAGCTGGGTCGACTCGAACCTGGTGTGGTGCAACGGTTGGAGAGTTTCGCCGCGGCGGTCCGAGGTGCGGCCCTTAATTACGAAGCAACAGACGAGGATTTGACAGCCTTCCTGGGGTTCGTTGGGGAACCCCCTCGATGATTCCGACGCGTGGGATTCTTGCCACCTGGCGACCTGCGGACGTTGTAGCAGTGGGGGCCGAGTTGGACGCTTTGTTCGAAAATAACGAAGGTTTCGGCCCTGGAGGAAAACTGGCCGATCTGAGATCGGCGGTCCCTGACGGTTACGGCAACGCGAACCCGAACTGGAAGGGCCAAGCCGCAGTTGCGGCAGGGGCTGCAGTCGGGCGAGTAAGTAAGTACGCTTGTGCCTTCGTCGACCTCGGGTTGGGTCCGTACGGGCAGGTAAGCCGGGAAGCGGCTGCCCTGGCGAGGGCGAAGGCATCGATCGACGAACTTGTCTCCGTCATCGAGTCCGGTGACTTGTACGTCACCGATAACTGGACGGTCTTGGTTCGCCCCACGCCGATGGAGCCTGACATGGCGAAGCTTATGGCATTGGCCGCGCAGGGATTTCAGACTCAACTGAACGGGCATCTGACCACTCTTGGACTTGCGGAACATAGGCTTGCTTCTCCTCTGGTTCCGGACAGCCTCTTCTTCGGTCAAATGGAGAACGACCTTGCTGGGGCTCCAAAAGATGCCGTCCCTGGTCTTCTAGGCACTGAACGCGCTCGAGAAAGTGCTCGAGAGGCACAGCAGCTCGAGTTGGTCAGGCACATGCAGGGCACTGTGACCCGCAAAGAGACGATGACGCGCGATGGCAAGCCGGTGACGCGGTTGACGATGCTCGATGGGAGCAAGCAGGTCTATCGATCAGATGAGACAGGCGAGACAACGGAGTTCTACGACTCGGGCGGAAAACTGTACTCAACGAGAAAAGTGCAGTTAGACGGCGAAACTCGTACTGAGCTGATGCGCGATGGGAAATCGCCCGTAGTGATTACTGAGAGCAAGGGCGGCGGCGATGCGAAGGCGGTCGTCGACGGCGTCACGTTGACGATTCCATCTCATTCCGACATTGCCAGCGCGCTTGCAGGCGGCGGGGTATCTGGGGGGGTGGCAGGACTGAACCCGTACGTCAGGCAGCCGCCGTTCTCCGCGGCATCGTTTCTCTCCGCAGGTGAGGCCGCATCGGTCGAGGCGGGTATGGGAATCTCCGGACCGGGGCTTGCCGTGTTAGGCACAGCAGTTGCCGTGGGAATGGCGGAGGACGACTACACGAAATGCGTTGCAGGCTACCAGGGTGGCGCGATCATCGCTGGTGAGGTGGCACTCATGCTCGCAGGGCCGGAGTTGCGCCCGGTCGCTGCTTTGGGCGTGAGTACCGCAACGAGCCTTGCCACGGGGGCGATCGGTACTGCCGTCGGAAAAATGATGTGCCAAGAGTGAGGATCGACCACGAATCATGAACACGATTGAAGGACTCCGATTCCCAGTCCCAACGGCCTGGCAGAGCAACTCGCGGGGAAGCCTAGGCGGTGTTGCGATCTACGGGCTGCTCACATTGGCGTTGGTCGTATTCGCGGTCTTGGCGGCGCTCCACCAGATGCCGTTGGGAGTGCTCTCGGCGCTGTTAGTGGCTTCTGGCTTCGCTTTGGAAACCTCGAGTTGGTCGCGATCGACTCGGTTCCGGCTTTGGGACTCCGATCTTGCGCGAGTGCGTATTCTGTCGGGAGCTTTGGAGATTGCACGTAGCAGGCGGGTGATGAGGTTGGATACTGCGTCGAACGCGTTGTCCGGAGCGGGGATGCTTTTGTTCGCGGTCGGCATCGTGACAGACTCAATATCTCTGCCCCTTGTTGGTGGGCTCTCTGGTCCGATTTATGCAGTGATAGCCCTCGTACTCGGTGTGATGTATTGCGCTCGTGCGTTTTCGGTCGCTGTGCGGGACAAGCCACTCATGCGAGTCACGCCCGACGGAGTCAGCCTTCCTCACTCTCTGTCGCACCGCAGAAACTACTACAAATGGCAAGATGTGTCCCGCTGCGTTGCCGTTCCAATGAAAGGTGATCGGCGGGGTGGCGCATGGCTGTCGGTGGGTTCTGGATTCAACGGGTCGCATGAGTTCCGCGTCGACGAATCGGCGCTCGGCGCGCACGTGACTCTGCTCCTGATCGACTTCTACCGTCGCAATCCGAAGTTGCGCGACGAGCTCACTGATTCCCGGGTGCTCGGTCGTATAGAGGACGGGTCCTTACTGAAGCAGTCAAAGTGAGTGAGCCGAGACTGCCGGCCGCATACGTTGACGTTCTGCGCGAGATGGCGCGAGATCCGAGTAGAACGATGATTGTCCGCGAAGTTGTGGGGGAGTTGAATTCTCCCGCTATCGCCGATCTCATATTCCCGATGCCGACTGAGTGGTCTTCAACAGACTATGAGCTGTTCCATGCTGATGAGCGGGTTCGATACGCCGAATTTGAAAGGCGAGTCGAACTCGCCGTCGACGAGTGGATGCTGACCTACCGTGGGTACGGCAATGGTCCCGACCTTCAGGGGCGCCGTGACCTGGAAGAGTGGACGCGTGAGCAATTCTTGAATGAAATCAGGCACTGGAAAGCTACCCAAGCGTAGCTGCTGAGACCCGCAGGCAGCCTCGGTTGGCTCGAACTGTCAGTTCGGATAGTCGCCGGTCCGGCGACTTTGTCAGTGCCGCTCGAGGACCGCGGCGAGGTCGGCGCCGCCGGGGAGCGCGCCGTACTCGAAGCTGCGGTCGGGGCCCAGTCGGCTCGCGATGAACGCGTCGGCGACGGCCGACGGGCTGTGCCGCACCAGCAATGACGCCTCGAGAGCCAGGGCCATCGACTCGACGGTCGACCGAGCCCGACGCTGGGCGTCGGCCGGGGTGAGTCGCGACAGTTCGCCGAGCTGCTCCCGGAGTCGGTCGAGGTGCGCGTCGAGAGTCCGGTCGGCGCCGCGGGCGAGGGAGACCTCGGCGTCGAAGGCGGCGACCGATTCGGGTTCGCGGGTCATCGCACGCAGGACGTCGAGGGCGATGACGTTGCCGGAGCCCTCCCACACGGCCATCACCGGCTGCTCGCGGTAGCGCATGGCGAGGGGGAAGTCCTCGGTGTATCCGTTGCCGCCCAGGCACTCCAGTGCCTCGTAGGCGTGGTGCGGTCCGCGCTTGCAGATCCAGTACTTGGCGACCGCGGTCGCAAGTCGGCGGAAGGCGCGCTCCTGTGGGTCGGCATCCTCGTCGTGGGCGCGGGCCAGACGGATCGCCGTGGTGGTCGCGGCCTCGGATTCCAGTGCGAGATCGGCCAGTACGGCGGTCATTGCCGGCTGGTCGGCCAGCGTGGCTCCGAAAGCCGCACGGTGCCGGGCGTGCCACGCTGCTTCGGCGACAGCCTGGCGCATGCCCGCCGCGGAACCGAGGACGCAATCGAGGCGGGTCTGCGCGACCATCTCGATGATCGTGCGCACGCCCCGTCCGGGTTCGCCGATCATGACGGCGACGGTGCCGTCGAGTTCGATCTCGCTCGAGGCATTGGATTTGTTGCCGAGCTTGTCCTTGAGGCGCTGGATGCGGAAGACGTTGCGGGTGCCGTCGGGCAGGATGCGGGGGAGCAGGAAGCACGAAAGTCCTTCGCCTCCTGCGCCTTGCGCCTGGGCGAGAACGAGGAAGGCGTCAGACATGGGCGCGGAACAGAACCACTTGTGTCCGGTGAGAAGGTACTCGGCCCCCGGCCCACCGGTCCCCGCGGGAACGGCGACGGTGGTGTTGGCGCGGACGTCGGAGCCGCCCTGCTTCTCGGTCATCGACATCCCGAAGATCGCCGACTCCTTGGTGGCGCTCAGTTCTGGGGAATAGCTGCGCGACAACGCCTTCGGTACCCAGTTCGCGGCGACGTCGGGCTGCAGTTCGAGCGAGGGGATGACCGCATGCGTCATCGACACCGGGCAGGCGTGACCGGGCTCGATCTGCCCGAACAGCATGAACGCGGCCGCGCGGACCACATGGGATCCCGGCTGCGGGTCGGCCCAGCAACGTGTGTGGGCGCCGTGGGCGATCGACTCGGCGATGATCCGGTGATATGCCGGGTGGTACTCGACCTCGTCGATGCGGTGGCCCCAGCGGTCGAAGGTCCGCAACACCGGCGTGATGGTGTTGGCGAGATGGGCGTCGTGCTTGAAGGATTCGCTGCCGACGAGCGCCCCGATCTCCCGGAGTTCGGCATCGCCCCAGGCGCCGTCGTGGCGGGCGACGGCTTCGGTCAGCACGGTGTCGAGTTCGTACTCGTTGACGTCGACCCGCGGAGCGGACTGGTTGAACACCTCATGGGTGAGGTGCGGCTGCGGATGGATGTGCGTCGCGGACTGGGTCATCATGCCTCCTGGGGCGTGGGTACGAGTGGCCGGTCCAGAACCCGTTCCGGGATCTGCAGATTCGTGAAGATCACCGCGACCGCGTCCTCGAGCCGGTAACCGAAATCGGCTCCGGTGGCGGCCTTCTGGACCGCGAGGCCGAAGACGGCCGACCAGAACGCCTTCGCCTCTACGTCGATCCCGGCGCGCAGCCTCCAACCGGTGCGTACCAGCGTCGACATCAACGCCTGTTCGCCGCGCTCGTGGAGTGTGCGGAGGGTGTCGGTGATGTGCTCCCGCAAATCGGTGCGGCGTGACGTCAACAGCATGGCGGTGGTGAACAGTTCAACGTCCCGTGCGCAGGGGCCGAGCAAGGTGCCGACGAGGGTGTTCGTGTAGTCACGCACGGTCGTGGTCTCGGCGGCAGCCTCCTCGGCTCGACGCCCCGCCCGCAGCACCCCGGCGCAGGCGACCTCGACGAAGAGTTGTTCCTTGGAGCCGAAGTAGTAGGTGACCTGGTTGGGGTAGGCGTCGGCACGCTGACAGATCTGGGCGACCGACGCCGCGTCACCGTGCTCGGCGAACACCTCGCCGGCGGCACGCAGCAGCGCCTGGCGGGTTGCCCGGCCGGCTTCCCGGCTCGCGCGTCCGGTGGTAGCCATGGAGATCCTGCTCGCTCGACGTCAGTGTTTGTATGGCAAACAATAAACTCGCACGACCCGCGCCGACAAGGGTTCTGCGGGTTTTCTCAGACCTCGCGGTCCGCCGGCTCCCCGGCATTGCGAGTCCAGGCGAGATAGCCGATGCCGACGCCGGCGAACCACACGGCGCCGACGATGAGCGCGATCCGGCCGTCCTCGTCGAAGAACAGCAACACGAAGACGAGTGCGAGGAAGGCGAGCGCGAGCCACGTCGTGACCGGGGCGCCCGGAACGCGGTAGTCGGAGGCAGGCAGTTCGCCGCGCGCGACCTTGCGTCGGTAGGCCATCTGGCAGAGCAGGATCGTCGACCAGATCACGATGATCCCGACCGTCGACACAGCGGTGATGTAGGCGAAGGCGTGTTCGGGGTCGAGGACGTTCACAACGACGCCGAGCACCATCACTGCCGCGCTGAGAGTGATGCCGGCGGCCGGGACCTTGCGGCTCGACAGCTTGGTCAGCTGCTTGGGAGCGTCGCCCGTGTGCGCCAGCGAGCGCAGCATGCGGCCGGTGGAGTAGATACCCGAGTTACAGGACGACAGGGCGGCCGTCAGCAGGATGAAGTTCACGATGCCCGCGGCGCCGGGGATGCCGATGTAGGAGAACACCGAGACGAACGGGCTCTCGCCTTCCTGGTAGTCCTTCCAGCTGCGCACCGACAGGATCACGAACATGGCGCCGACGTAGAAGATGCCGATGCGGAACGGCACCGAGTTGATCGCCTTGCGCAGCGTGACCCGCGGGTTCTCGGCTTCGCCCGCGGTGACGCCGACGAGCTCGACGCCGACGTAGGCGAACATGACGATCTGCAGGCTCAGCAGGGCGTTGCTGAAGCCGGTGGCGAAGAACCCGCCCTCGTTCCAGAGATTGGAGACCGACGGCCCGACCTCGGGGCCGAACCCGGAGATCGGGAGCAGCACACCGATTCCGACGATGATCATGCCGAGGATGGCGGTCACCTTGATCGCCGAGAACCAGAACTCGGCTTTGCCGAACAGCCCGACGGAGATGAGGTTGGCGCCGAACAGGACCACCAGGGCGACCAGCGCGGTCACCCACACCGGGATCGCCGGCCACCAGTAGTTGATGTACTTGCCGGCGACCGTGATCTCGGCCATGCACGTGGTCGTCCAGACCGCCCAATACGTCCAACCCTGGCTGAAGCCGGCGAAGCGTCCGAGGAACTCGTCGGCGTACTCGCTGATGCCGCCCGAGATCGGACGGTAGATCAGCAGCTCGCCGAGCGCGCGCATGACGATGAAGATCGCGAGCCCGGCAAGTGCATAGGCGAGGACCAGTGCCGGGCCCGCCTTCTCGATCGCGCCGCCCGACCCGTAGAACAGGCCGGTGCCGATCGCGCCGCCGATGGCGATCATCTGGACGGTGCGCGCGGTGAGCCCGCGTTCGTATCCCTCGTCGACACCCGGTTCGGCGCTGCCGTGCTCGATCGTCACGTGGAGAACTCCTGACCGCCAGTGATTGTTGGCGGGCTTCAGGGTAGACCCGCCCGGCAGACCGGATTCGCCAGCCTGAATTGTCCGACCTGTGCAGGTGAGCCGTGGTTGTCGGCACCGCCACACGTGGTCGACCGCGGACGTTTGAGAGGCCGCGGGACCAAAACACGATCTCGCGTTGTTGTGCACGGTGACGCCGGAAAAGCTCCGCCAGATCGACGAGCCGCCGGTGTCGACAGGAGGAATCGTGAGCAACGACTACCGCAAGACCCCAGAGGCCTTGAACCGCCTCACCGACGTGCAGTTTCGAGTCACGCAGCGCGACGGCACCGAGCGCGCCTTCGACAACGAGTACTGGGACAACCATGAGCCCGGAATTTACGTCGACGTCGTCTCGGGACAGCCGCTGTTCTCGTCGACCGACAAGTACGACAGCGGCACCGGATGGCCGAGCTTCACCCGGCCCATCGACGACGCGGCGGTGACCACCACGACCGACCGCACCCTGTGGATGAAGCGGACCGAGGTGCGCTCGTCGGGCGCCGACAGCCACTTGGGCCACGTCTTCGACGATGGTCCGCGCAATGCCGGCGGACAGCGCTTCTGCATGAATTCGGCAGCACTGCGCTTCATCCCGGTGAGCGAACTCGAGAGCGAAGGGTACGGCGAGTACGCCGGCCTGTTCGGCGATACCCAAACCACAGACAGCCACATCGAAGAGGAGACCGCATGACCACCGAGACCGGTCAGATCACCGTCCGCCCCGGCACCGAGGCCGCAGTCCTCGCCGGCGGATGCTTCTGGGGAATGGAAGACCTGATCCGCAAGCAGCCGGGTGTCCTCGACACCCGCGTCGGCTACACCGGCGGACAGAACGACCATGCCACCTACCGCAACCATCCCGGACATGCCGAAGCCGTCGAGATCGTCTTCGACCCGACGCAGACCACCTACCGGGACATCCTGGCGTTCTTCTTCCAGATCCACGATCCGACGACGCGCGACCGTCAGGGCAACGACATCGGGACGAGCTATCGTTCGGCGATCTTCCCGCTGAGTCCGGAGCAGGAGGAGATCGCGCGGGACACGATCGCCGACGTGAACGCGTCGGGTCTGTGGCCGGGTGAGGCCGTCACGACCATCGAACCGGCGGGTCCGTTCTGGGAGGCGGAGGCCGAGCACCAGGACTATCTGCTCAACTTCCCGAACGGCTACACGTGCCACTTCCCGCGTGCGGGCTGGGTGCTGCCGAAGCGGGGTGCGCCGACCACACCGTGACGTACCGGGGCCGGTCGGAACCCGCCGACCGGCAGAGGTAACTTTGGACCGACAGATGACGCTCAAGGATCGGTCGTCGAGTCGATGTCGCGGAAGGGTTCCCGCTTGGCTGGTCATCAAGGCGCCGATCTGTTGGGCAGGCTAGCTCAGGTGGCTCGTGCCCTGCATTCGAAGAGTCTGCTCGGGGTAGATGCGGTGTGTGCGGAGATCGCGGGCGCGGCAACCGAAGTCATCGACGGCGTCGAGTGCGCCGGGATCACTCTCGGCAGCGGGAGCCGGTTCCGGCCGGTTGCGCCCACCGACGACGCCGCCGACCGGTTCGGCCGCCTCCAGCAGGACCTCGGGGAAGGGCCGTCCTTCGACGCGGCGCGTCACCGATGCACGGTCCGGACCTCCGACCTCCGCGCCGACTCCCGATGGCCCGCGCTGGCGGCCGCCGTTGCCGTGTCCTCTCCCCTCCGATCGGCGGTGTCCTACGAATTGTTCACCGACCGTGATCGATTGGGGGCGCTGAATGTCTACTCGACGCGAGCCGGCGGCGTAAGCGAAGAGGCCATCAACAGAGGCCATGCGTTCACTGCACATGCGGCGCTGATGCTCGACGCCGCGCGGCGCCATGAGCAGTTCCAGGTCGCCCTGTCCTCACGCGATGTGATCGGGCAGGCCAAGGGGATGATCATGGAACGTTTCGCCGTCGACGCCGACCGTGCGTTCGACCTGCTGCGGAAGCTGTCCCAGAGTTCGCAGAAATCCGTCGTCGAGGTGGCGAGACAACTGACCTCCCAGCCGGGGACCCTGGCGCCCGGCGACGCGCCGTAGTCCGGTCAGGACTCGTCGGCGGGCGGTGTCCCGAACTCCGGGAAGTCCAGTACCCCCGTCGATCCCGGGTCACGCGGATGCTCCCGCTGGGCGGCGACGATGCTGCGTGCATGGCTGGTCGGGGTGACGGCGCGTGCGCGCGCCAGTCGCGTGAGCAGGACCCGGGCCGCCGCGAGATCGACGCCCCGGATCTCGGCGATGATCCCCACGGCGGTGGCCGTCACGGTGACTCCTTCCAGAACCGAGTCGATGGACTCCTCGAGTCGGACCTGGCGGACGTCACTGCCACCGGCGACCGACAGGGCGAGTGAGGTCAGGTCGGCGAACACCTGCCCGGCCTGATTCGGTTGGTCGTACGACCACGGATCGACGGTGTGGACGACGATCGCACCGATGGGCGCACGCATCGCGACCACGGGAAACGCTCGTACACCGCGGAATCCGGCGTCGAGTGCGTGGCGGCGGTACTGCGGCCAACGGGTGTCGGTCGCGTCGGTCAGATCGGAGATTAGCGCGATGGCGCCGCTGCGGGCACTCTCGAGCGCCGGACCCGAGGCGTACAGCAGCGGGTACGACGCGTGGTCCACCGCGGAGGACTCGGCGACGATGTGCAGGGACGGGGAGTCGGGTTCCCGGCGCGGGTCGAGAAGGACCACGGCCGCGGAATGAGCCTCGAAACACAGGCGGGTCCGCTCCGCGACGTCCTGCAGGACGGTCGGGAGGTCGAACTCGTGGACCATGGTCCCGGTGACGGACGCGACGGCGGTGCTCACCCGCCAGGCTTCGGTCATCGTGCGCCCCCGTTGTTCTCGTGATCGTGCGCTCCCCGGTCCGGGTCGTCGAGATCGGCGCCCGTCAGCTTCCGCGCGATGATGTCGTCCGCGACCCGCCCGATCGGCCGCCCCGATCGAAAGGCGTACGCGCGCATCCGGTCCAAAGCCTCATCCGGTAGCACCACGAGTTGCACGGCCAGCATCCCCGAGGCCGTGTAGACCCGCGATCGGGAGAACTCCCCGGACTGGTCCGTGGCCGACATCTCCTCGGCCATCGCGTCCGCCGGCGAGCTGGAGTCGGATTCGTCCAGGTATCGCGACCAGTTGTCGGCGATGGTGCGCGCTGCGGAGTCGGCGCACGCGGTGGCCCGGGCGATCTCGGCCTCGCTCAGTGGACCGGCAGTGGTGCGATACAGCTCCAGGACACCGAGCGGGCGACCGTCGTCCTCGACGGGGAAGGCGAACACGGCGGCGACACCCGCGTCCGCCACCTCGGCCATGAAAGCCGGCCAGTGCGCACCTGCATCGGTCGCCGTCACGTCATCGACGAGCTGCGGGGTCGACAGCAGGTAGGCGTCGAGACATGGGCCCTCGCCCAGGGTGAACTGCAGGTCGTCGATCCGGTGGGCCACCGGGTCGGTCGCATAGACCAACTCACGCACTCCGAGTTCCTTCGTGAACATCGCCGCGGCCGCGCCGTCGACCCCACACCACCGGACAGCGGTCTCACACACCTCCGCGACCCCGGCGAAGACCGGGGACCCTTCCCGAGTGCCGGCGGGAGGACGGGTTCCGTCCTCATCGCGATCACCACTCACCACGACCGGCTCCATCCTGGGACGAGGGGACAGCCCTGGTGAGTACCGCTCGCGTCGGGGTGCGACGGCACCTGATGGACAGCGGTACTCCGGTCTCGTGAGCTGAACCCGGATACCAGCTGCTCGGCGCCCACACGGGGACCAGAACAGCTGTCTGCCACGCTACAACATCCCCGCCCGCACAAACGGACGGTCTCGTCGGCGCAACGAGCGCATTCGAGAACGGATGGAGGTGCCACAATCGGCACGAGCACCGGGCCGACCCGAAGGAGCCGACATGACCGATGACGACGATGCGAAGGTGCTCGTGATCGGGGCCGTGAACGTCGACCTGGTCGTCACCGCCGACCGACTTCCCGGGCCCGGGGAGACCGTCGTCGGGCCGGACGTCAGCAGTCATGGCGGCGGCAAGGGTGCCAATGCCGCGGTTGCCGCGGCCCGCGCCGGAGCCGCGGTTCGGTACTGCGGCGCGGTCGGCGACGACGAGATGGGTACGGGCGCGCTCGGCGAACTGGCGGACGAGGGCATCGACGTGACCGAGGTTGCCCAGATCGACCGCGTCTCCACCGGCGCGGCACTGATCGTGGTCGACCCGTCCGGCGAGAACCAGATCGCGGTGGGGTCCGGGGCGAACGCCCGGGTTGCGCCGGATCGCGTCCGTGCAGCTGTGGCTCGCGCGGCGGACTGGGGTGCCGGATGCGTGCTGATCAGTACCGAGATAACTCCCGACGCCGCGGTCGCAGCAGTGAAAGCTGCTGCTGAGCACGGCATCCCATGTGTCGTGAATCCGGCGCCGGTCCTCGACGAGCTCGTCGGGGTGCTCTCGGTCCCGGACATCCTCACGCCGAACTCCTCAGAACTGCGCGACCTGTACGCGCGGACCCTGCCCGACGACCCGCGCGACCCGGCCGAGGCCGAGATGGCAACGGCGCTGGCCGAACACCTCGACGTCACCGTCGTGGTCACGCTGGGCGCCGATGGCGTGTTGGTCGTCGACCGTGCCGGCGCGACGTCGGTGCCGGCGGGTGAGGTCGAGTCGGTGGTCGACACGACCGGCGCCGGCGACACCTTCAACGGCGTATTGGCCGCTTCGCTGGCGGGAGGGCTCGGCCTTGTGGCCGCCGCACGACGCGGTGCGGCCGCGGCGTCGCTGTCGGTGGCCCACGTCGGGGCGCGAACCGGTATGCCGACCGCCGAGGCCATCGAGCACGCGGCGTCGGGAACCTAGCGCGACAGGGGTTTCGGCCGCTCCATGTACCGGTGGTGTTCGTTGCTGGGCAAGAAGTAGTCACCCCGACCGCCGGCGCGCAGCAGCGGTTGGGCACGTGCCGTGTCGTAGACGAGGTCGTCACCGAGCAGTTCCGTCGAGATGTGCACCTTCACGACTTCGCCGAGCACCATCCAGGTGTCCACGGACTGTCCTGCGGCCGAACGCAGTTGGAAGGCGTCGGTGACCAGGCATTCGAAGGTCACCGGACTCTCGGCGACCCGGGCCGGGCGCACGAGTTCGGAGTCGAGGGCGGTGAGACCGGCGTGCTCGAATTCGTCAGTGTCGGCAGGGAGCGCGGCCGAGGTGGCGTTCATCTTCTCGCCGATCGAATCGGTCGCGAGGTTCCACACGAACTCACCGGTCGACTTCGCATTGGCGACAGTGTCTTTCCAGCCGACGCTCGCGAAACCGATGATCGGCGGGGAGTAGTTGAAGAGGTTGAAGAAGCTGTAGGGAGCGAGGTTTCGCGCCCCGGCATCGGACACCGTGGAGATCCAGCCGATCGGACGCGGCGCGATGATCGCGTTGAGGGGGTCGTGAGCGAGACGATGCCCCTCTGCGGGGGCGTACGAGTGGTACTGGATCATCGCTTCACCGTACGTGACCGGGGTACGGTGAATCGGACATGGACCGGGCGAGACGACGGAGGCCGGAGTGACCTTCTCCACTGCTGGTGAGCGCGATGCCGACCGGGTTCTGCGATCTCTCGCGAACATCCGTGATCTCGGGGGACTGCCCCTCGTCTCCGGCGGAACGACCTCTCCCGGGGTGCTGATCCGCAGCGACGCGCCCTATCCGGACGACGACGATCCGGTCGGTGTGCCGTGGCCGCCGTCGACCGTGGTCGACCTGCGTGATCCGTCCGAGTCGGGTGCGGTACGGGTGACGTGGCCGGCCGAGGTCCGCTTGGTTCACCGCCAGGTGTCGTCGGGAGCACGCGTGGACCGTCTCGCCGACACCGCGCTGACCGACATCTACACGGCGATGATGCAGACCGGCGGGGATCGGCTGACGGCGGCCCTCAACGCCTTTGACCCGGCCGGCCCGACCCTCGTGCACTGCGCGGCCGGTAAGGATCGGACCGGCGTGATCGTCGCGATCGCCGAACTCCTCGCCGGCGTCGACGAGGCGGCGATCATCGCCGACTATCAGCAGACCGAGCAGAACATCGCCGGGGTCCTGGCGCGTCTGCAACACCGCGACCGCGTTCCGAGGGGCACGTCGATCGATGCGCCGATCCTGCGCACGCCGCGGGAGGCGATCGATCTGGTCATCGACGCCGTCACCGGCCACCGGGGTGGCCCGTGGGGCTGGTTCGAGGCGAACGGCGGTGAAGTCGGCCATTTCGAGGGCTGGGTGGCACGATTCGCGCCCGGCGCCGCACGCGGTTCGCGCTGAGAAACGCCCCGGAAAACGAACCCTGCCGACGCCGCCGTGCAGGAATTTCGCCGGCAAGGTGCCGACGGGGCGCCTTCGGAGGGCGGATCTCAGGGGCGGTTTTCGGCGGACCACTGGCACGGCCCCGTGGAGTGATACGGCTCCGCGGTCGGCCCGTCGGGCGTCAAGGGGTGGGCGCCCGACGGGCCTGGCGGAGAAACGTCGGGGTGGTGCATTCCTCCGCGACGCGTATGCCCGACGGTATGCCGCGTCAAACACGGGAGTGCCACGAATCCGGCCTGCTGGGTGCCCGCAGGCCGCATCAGGGCTGCGTGTCAAGTGATTCCACGATGGCCCGTCGCAGTTCGGCCTGGTCGTCGAAGAAGAACGTCTGCGGACCGTACCGCCGGAAGGTGTCGCTCCCGCGCCCGGTCACGACCACGATGTCGTCGGGACGTGCCATGGACACCGCCCGGGTGAGCGCGGCTCCCCGATCCGGTTCTTCGACGACCACTGCGGAGTCCCCGTGGCGCGCTCCCCGTAGGACCTCGGCTCTGATCGCGTCCGGGTCCTCGTCCTCCGGACTCTCATCGGTGACGATGACGACGTCTGCGTACTGTGCTGCCACCTGGCCCAACGGTCGGCGCTTGCCGGGATCCCGCCCGCCGGTCGCGCCGACCACCAGGATCAATCGTCCGCACGCGAGCGACCTCAGGTAGGGAAGCAGTGCGTGCTGACCTGCGGTGTTGTGCATGTAGTCGACGATCGCCACGAACGACTGGCCGGCACGGACGGGTTCACAACGTCCCGCGACGCTGGTCACCGACGAGATCCCTTCGGCGGCGGCCGCGACGTCGACCCCGTCGGCCACCACGCTGGTGAGGGCGAGGAGCGCGTTGGCGACCTGGTGGGGACCCAGGGTCTGTAGGCGGATGTCGCCGGTGCCGTACGGCGTGTGAGCGGTGAATCGGGTTCCTGTGTCGGCACAACGGATGTCGGTCGCATACACATCGGCAGTCGCGTCCAGGGCCGAGCATGTCCATGTCTCGGGAGCGGTGCCGGCTGCGAGGCGTGCACCCCAGTCGTCGTCGATGCTGATCGCAGCGATCTGCGTCCGCTCGACGGTGAACATGTCCGCCTTCGTCGCGAAGTAGGTCTCCATCGAGCCGTGATAGTCGAGGTGGTCGTCGCTCAAGTTGGCGAAGGCCATGACACGGAAGGCGGTGCCGTCGACGCGGTGCTGGTCGACGGCGTGGGAGGAGACCTCCATCGCACACCCGGTGACACCGTGTCGCCGGAATGTCGCCAGCGTTCGCTGCAGCATGGGTGCCTCGGGGGTGGTGCGTGTGGGTACCAGGTCGTAGCCAGGGCCCCGGATGCGTGCGCCGGAGATGAGTCCGGCCGATTCGCCCGCCGCGGTGAGGGCGGCGTCGATGAAGTGGGTCGTGCTGGTCTTGCCGTTGGTGCCGGTGACACCGAAGACGCGGAGATCGCGGGAGGGTTCGTCGTGGAACCAGGACGCCAACGGGCCCACCACTTTTCGCGGCTCGTCGACGATCAGGGTGGGGAGTGCCGACGACGGTCGGTCGCTGATCGCCAGGACCGCGCCGGCGGCTGCCACCTCGTCTTCGAAATCGAGCCCGTGCCAGCGACTCCCCGGAATCGCCAGGTACGCATCACCCGGGCGGACGGTGCGCGAGTCATCGACGAGGTCGCGAACCATCCGGTGGCCGACACGGGGGTCACCGACGATCGGCGTTCCGAGGTACTCGGAGAGGCGATCGACGGTCATGCCCGATTCCGGGCTCACCCGAATCGGGAGCGTCATCCACCGGTGGTACCCGCCTTCGGGGTCGCGAAACCTGAGGTCACACCCGCTCGAAAATCGCGGTGAGTCCTTGCCCGCCGCCGATGCACATGGTCTCGAGGCCGAAACGCGCCTCACGACGTTCGAGTTCACGAAGCAGCGTCGTCAGAATCCGGACGCCCGTCGCACCGACCGGGTGGCCGAGCGAGATGCCCGATCCGTTGACGTTGGTGCGGTCGAAATCGGCGTCGGTGAACTTCCACTCCCGGGTGACCGCGAGCGCCTGGGCGGCGAAGGCCTCGTTCAACTCGATGAGGTCGATGTCGGCGAGTTCGAGGCCCGCGCGCGACAACGCCTTCGCGGTGGACGGGACGGGGCCGATGCCCATCACCTCGGGCCCGACACCGGCGACCGCCCAGGTGACCAGACGGGCGAGCGGTTTGAGGCCGAGACGCTCGGCGTTCGCGCGGGTGGTCACCAGTGTGGCTGCGGCGCCGTCGTTCTGGCCGCTGGCGTTACCCGCGGTGACGGTGGCCCCGGGATCGGACCTGCCCATGATCGGCCGCAGCCGGGCCAGTGACTCCAGGGTGGTGTCGGCACGGGGGTGTTCGTCGCGGTCGACGACCTTGTCGTCGCCCTTGCGCTGCGGAACCGCCACCGGGACGATCTCTTCCGCGAACTTGCCGCTGTCGATGGCGGCGACGGCGCGTCGATGCGATTCGACGGCGAGTTCGTCCTGTTCCTGACGCGGGATCGAGTACTCGCGGCGGAGGTTCTCCGCGGTCTCGAGCATGCCGCCGGGAACCGGATGGTTCTTGCCGCCGGAGGTGACGCGGCCACGGGCCAGTCGATCGTGCAGAGCTGCGGGCGCGCCTTTGGCACCCCACCGCATCGATTCGGTGTAATACTCTGCGCGACTCATCGATTCGACGCCCCCGGCGATGACCAGGTCGGCGACCCCGGTCTGGACGCGCATCGCGGCGTCGAGAACCGCCTGCAGGCCGGACCCGCAGCGCCGGTCGAGCTGCGAACCCGGCACGGTGATGGGGAGGCCCGCATCGAGTGCGGCGACACGCCCGATCGCCGGCGCCTCGCCGTTCGGGTAGCACTGCCCGAAGATGACATCGTCGATGCTCGCCGGATCGATCCCGGTGCGACGCAACAGTTCGGAGAGGACGGTGGCGGCCAGTTCGGTGGCCGGTACGTCGACGAACGAGCCGCCGTAGCGTCCCACCGGCGTGCGGAGCGGCTCGCAGATGACGACGTCGTCGGCTGCGGGGGGTGGCGTGCTGACGGTCATGCGGGTGTTCCTTTGCGGTAGTCCACTTCCTGGCCGGACCATCTCTGCGCCCACTCGCGCAGTTCGACGGCCCGGATCTTGGTCCCGTTGCCGCCCACGGTGGTCGGCATCTGCTCGATGACATGGACGGCCGCGGGCACCTTGAAGGCGGCCAGGCGATCACGGCACCAGGTCTTCAACGACGGGGCGTCGAGGTCTGCGCCGGCGTCGACCGGCACGACGAACGCCACGGCCTCGGTGTAACCACCCGAACCGGTGAGCCCGACGACCTTCGCGGTCTGCACGTGCTCGTGTTCGGCGAGACGGTGCTCGATCTCGGCCGGGTCGACGAGGAAACCGCGCAGCCGCAGCACATCCCCCATGCGGCATACGTAACGGAACCCGCCGGTGTCGAGCGCGCGTGCGAGATCGCCGCTGCGGAACCAGCCGTCCGCGGTGAACGCACGCGCGGCGGCATCCGGGTTGCCGAGGTAGGCGTCGACGACGTTGGGGCCGCGGAACTGCAGTTCACCTTCCTCGCCGATGCCCAGTACACGATCGTCGAGTGGGTCGACAACGCGTACCTCGATGGCGGACTCGACCGGACGGCCACCGCCTTTCCACCGCACCGACTCGGGGTCGTCGGACGACCAGAGCAGCGCCAGGGCGAAGACCTCCGACGAGCCGAAGACGCCGGTCGTCTGCGCCCCGGCCTCGTCGCGTGCCCACCGTGCGATGTCGTGGGACCTGCCGAGAAAGTCGGCGATGCCGAGCCAGCGCAACGAGGTCAGATCGGTTAGCCGGCCGTCGTGCCAGGTGTCGTAGAGGCGCCCGAAGAGGTCGTCACCGCCGACGATGTGGGTGACGCGCAACGATTCGACCCGGGCGAGGGTCGCCGCGGCGTCGAAGACGGGCTCCATCAGGATGGCTGCACCACCCGCGAGACCGGCCATAGCCGTGCTGAATCCGAAGACACCGGATACCGGCAGAACGCCCAGGATCACGTCGCCCTCGCGGACGCCCATGAGCACCGAGTCGGCATGCGCGTGCCGGACCACGGCCGAATCCCGGTGCGCGGCGAGCTTGGGCGTCCCGGTGGAACCGGAGGTCGTGAACGCGACCGCGAGTTCGCCGGAAGGCGCGGCTCGTTCGCCTGCCGGGGTCCATGCCGCCGTCGACGGAGTCGCGGGTGCGGAGACTCCCGAGGTGTCGCCGCTGCCGGCGATCCAGGCCCCGGCACCGAGATCGAAATCGGAAGCCGTCGCGTCGGGGTTCGACGGGCCGGGGACCACCGCGACCGCCGGGAGAGGATCGGCCGCGGAACTCGCCTCGCGCAGGGTGCCGACGATGTCGAGTCCGTGGAACCGTGCGGGGACGGCCACCACCGCGGGTCGTGCCGATGTCAGGATGTGCGCGACCTCGCCGACGTTGTAGCGGGTGTTGACCCCGATGACGTGCGCGCCGAGCGCGGATGCGGCGAACTGCCAGACCAACGCGTCGGACCAGTTGGGCAGGTACACCGCCAGACACTGGCCGCGGCGGATGCCGATGCGGGACAGTTCTTCTCGCAACTGATCGACACGACGGCCGAGTTCGGAGCGGGTGAGGGTGATGACCTCGCCGTCGGCGACGTCCATCGCGACCGGGGTGTCGGGGGACTGGTGAACGAGATCGGCGAGCATTCCGGCGAGCGTGGGATGGGTTGTGAGGGTCATGACACCGCCTCCGGGGTGCGGCTCCCGGCTGGGAGGGATCGCAGCCAGGCGTCGGCGAGTGTTCCGAAGTCGGGGAGCTCTTCCATCGGGTAGTGGCCGTAGCCCGCCAGCTCGGTGAATTGTGCACGTGGGCCGTCGAGTTCGTTGATCTCGGCGGCGGCGTGACGGACGGCGTCGACGCTGATCCACGGGTCGTCGGCCCCGCAGATCAGATGTAGCCCGCAGGTGAGATCGGAGAGCCGTTCGCGGACATCATGACTGCCCCAGCCGATGAGGTCCGACGACGAGATCTCCGGGTCCTCACGTTTGTGCATGAGACCGATCAGATGTGCCTGCGCGGCGGGTACTGCCCGCCCGACGGAGGCGAGACTGCCGAGGTAGGTGCGCTCCGCTCGGGCCGGTCCGGCCACATCCTCGAGTTCACGTCGCAGGCCGGCGATCTTGACGCGGCCCGGCCCGGTCTCGGCCGCCATCGCGACTGCTCCGGCGAGCGGATACTCCGGCCGCGTCGCCAGCTCCAGCGTGAGCTTGCCGCCGATGGAACAGCCGATGACATAGGGCCGTTCGACGTCCAGCTGCCGCAGGACGGTGGTCAACCAGTCCGCGTAGTCGACAAGGCTGGTGACCGGGCCCGTCGGGCAGGGTTCGGAACGGCCGTGACCCGGCAGGTCCGGCACGACGACGCGATATCCGCGGTCGGCGATGTCCTGTGCGGCACGACGCCATTGGACGCCGCTCTGCCCCGCGGTGTGGATGCACAGCACGGTCGGGATGTCGGCGCTGAGCTCACCGGAGGTAGTGGGATCGGCGGTGACGATCTCGACGAATGCCAGAGCGCCCTGGATCTGGAGGTAGCGTGCCTCGATCATGAGTCCACCTCCTGGGCCAGTGCCCGCGCGTTCTGGATGATCGCGTGCAGCGGCTTGGTCAATCGCAGGTACTCGTAACCGTTACCGGCTGAGGAGAATTCACCGCGAAGGGCGCGCCGCATGAAGTCGTCGGAGTCGGACTGCGTGAGATCCACCCAGGTCGCGGGAGAGGCCTCGAAGGTGAAGGTGGCGCCCAGGGGGGAACGGCGCGTGACGTCGATGATCTGCCCCTTGTAGATACGCAGGTGCACTTCGCGGGTGCCGCACCGTAGTCCGACGGTGCCGTCCCAGGTGGAGACCGCCGAGGTGAACACGGTGTCCTGGTGCAGGCGGGCGCGCAGTAGCTCACCCCACTCGGCCGAGCAGAAGTCGAGTTCGGGCACCGGCTGGGGGCTGACGTCGGTACGCCATGTCTCGGTGCCGGATTCGCGTACCCGGCCGGCGTCGTC
The DNA here is from genome assembly GCF_054823965.1 of Gordonia sp. GN26. Classification (NCBI taxonomy): domain Bacteria; kingdom Bacillati; phylum Actinomycetota; class Actinomycetes; order Mycobacteriales; family Gordoniaceae; genus Gordonia; species Gordonia sp. GN26. The sequence continues at coordinate 45,099 of NZ_JSYC01000151.1, forward strand.
GATCAGGCGGACCTCGCGGTCGATGCCATCGGCGCCGACCCTGGTGACCAGGGTGGTCGCATGGACGTGGTCGGTTGCGACGACGGGGGTGGTCGCCGACCAGGAGATGGCGACACGTTCCGCGCATTGGACCGGCTCGGTGAGCCACTCGGCGAGAACCATCCCGAAAGACTGTGAACGTGAGGGAATGTGGAGCCCGTGGCGGTCGAGGACGTCGGCGGCGAGGTGGGCGCGGGTGGAGGTCCGGACTCCGACGCGGAGCGAGGCGATGGCGGTGGTCATGATCCGGCCCTGCCCAGCAGTTCATCGGAGATGATCCGCATCTGGATCTCGCTGGTGCCCTCGAAGATCTTGGTGAGACGTGCGTCGCGCCAATGCCGTTCGACCTGGAAGTCGGTGGTGTAGCCGGCGCCGCCGTGGATCTGGACGGCTTCACTCGTCACCCGCTCGGCCATCTCGGTGGCGACGAGCTTGCACATCGACGCCTCGAGCGAGCACCGCCGGCCGGTGTCGATGTCGGTGGCGACCGAGTACATCAACTGCCGCGCCGCCTCGATGTCGGCGGCCATCTTGGCGATCTTGAAACGCAGGTGCTGGAAGTCCGCGAGTTCGTGCCCGAACTGCTTACGGGTGTGCATGTAGGCGATGGAATCCTCGAGCGCGGCGCGGGCCAGGCCGATCGCACGGGCGGCGGTGTGGGCGCGCCCGACCTCCAGGCCGCTGACCGCGAGGTAGAAGCCCTTGCCCTCCTCGCCGAGCATGCGGTCGGCCGGGATGCGGAAGTCGTCGAAAGACAATTCCCAGGTGTTCCAGCCGAAGTAGCCGATCTTGCGGACCTTGGTGCCGGAGACGCCCTCGGGGAACTCGCCGCGTTCCTTCTCGACGAGGAAGGCGCTGATACCGCGGTGGGGTTTGGCCGGGTCTTTGTTCGGATCGGTGCGTGCGAACAGGACGAGGTAGTCGGCCTCGTCGGCATAGGTGCACCACATCTTGGTGCCGTTGACGACCCACTCGTCGCCGTCACGGGTGGCCCGGCAGGAGATGTTGGCGACGTCGGAGCCGGCCTCGGCCTCGGAGAGCGCATAGGCGCCGAGGTACTCGCCGCGCGCCACGCGGGGCAGCAGGGCGGCTTCCTGCTCGGGGGTGAAGCCGCCGCCCATGCCGTTGCCGCGCGCCAGCAGTCCGGACACGCTCATCCACGCCCGCGAGAGTTCCTCGGCGACAAGGCAGTACTCGAAGACGCCGAGCCCGAGACCCCCGTACTCCTCGGGGATCATGATGCCGAAGAACCCGACCTCGGCCATCGCCTTCTTGAGGGTGTCGGGAATGGTGCCCTGGACGGGGTCGAGCTCGTTGGCAACCGGCAGGACCTGCTTCATCGCGAAATCGCGGGCGAGGTCGCGGATGGCGAGGCGCTCCTCGGTCAGGTAGCGCGGGCTGTCGGTCCGGGGCTGTGACGGCCGATGGGTCATGGCCTTCTCCTAATGAATGCGGGCCGAAGTGATCGGAGAGGTGTCGTGATCACTCATTAACGGTCGTTCACCATTAGAGCATCGGGTCATACCGAGGTCAATGGGTGAGCGAGGTCGGGACGGTATCCGACGAGGTTGAGTGCGTACTGGCCGTAGTCCTCGGCGACCTCGGCTGCGGTCCGTGGGCCGTCCGGGCGGAACCACACCGGGATCCCGGCGCACATCAGGAGAACCGCGGTGACCGCCTGATGGACCCGATCGATGTGGAAAAGTCCCTGTTCAACCGCTTTTTCGGCGATGTCGATGAACTGTTGTTCCTGCGCATCGCGCGAGCCGACCACGCGTTTGCGGTCGATCTCGCCCAGGTAGCGCAGCTCGGTGTTCGCGACCAGGCACTCGCGCGGCCGCTGGGCGGTGTACAGCGCATGGGCGACGACGGCGGCTCGCCACTGCTGGACGGGGTCCTTCCCGGCCCGACGGATCGCGTTGCGGGTCGCGGTGAACTGTTCGTCGCTCGCGGTCCGCAGGATCTCCACCAGCAGATCGGACTTGTTCTCGAAGTGGTTGTAGACGTTCGCGGCGCTGCAACCTGCACGATTGCCGATGGTTCGCATGGTCGCACCGTGGAAGCCCGCCGTGAAGAACTCGTCGAGCGCGGCGTCGAGGATGCGGTCGCGGGACGCTGCGGTCGCCGAAGGCGATCGGGTGTTCATGTGCTCAGACTAGGTCGAAGTGTGGTCACCAGCAATGATGGTGATTGGTTGCTCTGTTGACCTGCGAATTCCGCGGCTTTATGGTGTGGTGCACGTGAACGAATGTTAATGGAGGCATCATGACGACCGACTCCGGCCTGGCGGCGCGGCTGACCCGTCTGGAAGACATCGACGCCATTCGGACGCTCGACGCCCGGTACTGCCGTCATCTCGACGACGGGAACTGGGACGAGCTGATGGCACTCTTCACCGACGACGGCGAGTTCGACGGTTTGTCGAACCCCAAGGGCAAAGCCGAGATGAAGGCATTCTTCGCCGGTCTCGCCGATGGCGGACTCACGTCGTTCTGGCATTTCATCACCAATCTCGAGATCGACGTCGACGGCGACGAGGCCACGGCACGGTCGTTCCTCTGGCAACCGTGCGTCCTCGACGGTGTCGCGTCGATCGCCGCCGGTCGCTACACCGACGAGCTGGTCAAACAGGACGGGCAGTGGTTGTACCGGGTGAAGAAAGTGCGCTTCCACTTCTTCGGCCCACTCGCCGATGGGTGGGACGAGAACCTTTTCTCTCTCGAGTCGGCCCGGAGGGCCGCCGTCAATCCGTAGAGTCGCGCCGAGGGGTCCGATCGGGTCCCGGCATCCGGCGAACAGGGGGCGGCATGGGACGGCTGGCGGACAAGGTCGCGTTCATCACGGGCGTTGCGCGGGGCCAAGGAAGGGCACATTCGGTACGACTGGCCGCCGAGGGAGCACACATCATCGGCGTCGACCTCGCCGGACCCTTACCGGGCGTGCCGTACGAACCCGCCACCGAGGACGATCTTGCCGAAACCCAGCGACTTGTCGAGGATCTGGGCGCCAAGGCGATCCTGACCCGTTGTGACACCCGCGATCTCGACGGACTCCGCGCGGCAGTCGGCGACGGGGTCGAGGCGCTCGGGGGGCTCGACGTCGTGGTCGCCAATGCCGGCATCTGCATCCCGGAGACCTGGGACGAGGTGACCCCGCAGAGTTTCGCCGACACCATGAACATCAACGTGACCGGGGTCTGGAACACCGTCACCGCCTCGGCGCCTCATCTGATCGAGCGCGGTGGCGGATCGGTGATCCTCACCAGCTCGCTCGCCGGAAAGAAGTTGCAGCCGTTCATGGTCCACTACACGACCAGCAAGCACGCTCTGGTCGGGATGTCGCGTGCATTCGCGGCGGAGTTGGGACAACACGACATTCGCGTCAACACCGTCCATCCGGGTGCGGTGATCACGCCGATGGGTTCGGGCCGGATGGTCGAACGCATCGAGGAGACCAACAAGGCCAATCCGCGGCTGGCAGGAATGGGTATGACCTTCCTCAACCAGTTCGCCGCCGAGGCCGACGAGGTCGCGAACGTGGTGGCCTTCCTGGCGTCGGACGAGTCGAAATTCATCACCGCCGAGGAGATCTCGATCGACGGCGGTGCCCAGCACTTCTGACCGGTGCCGCACTCCTGGCCGGTGCCGCGTTCCTAGGTGGTGCCGCGGGCCATCAGCTCGACCGGCAGGCGTCGGGACTCCACGTCGCGACCTGCGGTCAGATCCAGCAACCCGCGCACCGCGGTCTGACCGATCTCCAGGGCGGGGGAGTGGATCGTGGTGAGCGGCACGGGAAGCTGTGCCGCGATGGGGATGTCGTTGTAGCCGACGAGGGCCAGGTCCTCGGGGACGCGAAGTCCGAGGTCGCGGGCGACGCCGAGGACGCCGACGGCGATCGTGTCGGAGACCGCGAAGATCGCCCTCGGCCGGTCCGGTGCGTCGAGTAGGATGCGCCCGGCCTCGGTGCCGCCGCGCACCTCGAAGTTCGATGCGACGATACGACTCTCGGGCAGCACGATCCCTGCTTCGGCGACCTCGGACCGGAAGCCTTCGAGTCGATCCGTCGCCGTCGTGGCGTGGGCGGGACCGGCGATGACAGCGAGGTCGGTGTACCCGCGATCGATCAGGTGCCGTGCGGCGAGCGCGCCACCGCGCACGTCGTCGCCGCCGACGAACGGGAGCCCGGCGTCGGCGTGCCGGGTCAGCGTCATCATCGGTACGTCGCCGACCCTCAGCGAGGCGATGAACTCCTTGCCCGGTCGGTGCAGACCGCTGAGCAGCAGGCCGTCGACCTGGCGCCCGACGAGCAGTTCGATGGCCGCCCGCTGGGCTTCCGGGTCGTCGGGCGGGCTGGACAGCAGTACCGAGTAGCCGGCGCGTGTCGCCTCCTGCTCGATGCCCTGGTAGGTCGTGGCGACCACGCCGTCGGTGAGTCGGGTCATCACGACGCCGAGGGTCGTGGTCTTTCGGGTGCGGAGACTCGCGGCCCAGAGATTGCGCTGGTAGCCGAGCTGATCGGCGACCTCGCGGACCCGCAGGGCCGACTCCGACCACCCGTCCGCGGGTTCGGACTGCCGCAGTACCCGAGACGCCGTCGACACGTGGACACCCGCGGCTTTCGCGATCTCCTTGAGGGTCGGCGTTCGCTGCCCACCGGCCACGCTGGTTCCCCCATCCTGTCGGTAGCGCTGTTGACGCTGCGCGTTCGAGCACCTACCGTAGCCCATGCAAACGTTCTCGCAAACGTTCTCGTAGGACTTGTACGATCAGAAGCAGGCCCGATCCCCGGAGGTTCCGATGTCCCGACCCAGCTCCTTGGCGCAGCTCTTCGCCCTGGACTCGTTGCTCGATGCGGACGAGATCGCGATCCGCGACACCGTTCGCGACTTCGCCGACGCGCGTCTGCGTCCCCACATCGGCGACTGGTTCGAGGACGCGAAGTTGCCGGCTCGCGAGATCGCCAAGGAACTCGGTCAGATCGGCGCACTCGGGATGCACCTCGAGGGCTACGGGTGCCCGGGCATGAGCGCGACGGCCTACGGCCTGGCCTGCCTCGAACTCGAAGCCGTGGACTCCGGTATCCGCAGCCTCGTCTCGGTGCAGGGCTCGCTCGCGATGTTCTCCATCCACCACTGGGGTTCGGAGGAGCAGAAGAACGAGTGGCTGCCGCGGATGGCCGCCGGTGACGCGATCGGTTGCTTCGGCCTGACCGAACCCGACTTCGGCTCCAACCCGTCCGGGATGCGCACCAACGCCAAGCGTGACGGCGGGGACTGGGTGCTCAACGGCACCAAGATGTGGATCACCAACGGTTCGATCGCCGACGTGGCGGTCGTGTGGGCGCAGACCGATCTCGCCGACAGCCCGGCGGGCATCCGCGGATTCGTGGTCCCCACCGACACCCCCGGGTTCTCCGCTCCGGAGATCCACAAGAAGATGTCGCTGCGCGCGTCGGTCACCTCCGAGCTCGTCCTGGACAACGTCCGTCTCCCGGAGTCGGCGATGCTCCCCGAGGCCGAGGGCCTGCGCGGACCGCTGACCAGCTTGAGCGAGGCCCGTTTCGGGATCATCTTCGGCGCGATCGGCGCCGCCCGCGACTGCCTCGAGACCGCCATCGACTACTCGCAGTCCCGCGAGGTCTTCGAGAAGCCGCTCGCCGGCTACCAGATCACCCAGACCAAGATCGCCGACATGGCGCTCGAGGTCGGCAAGGGGCATCTGCTGGCCTACCACCTGGGTCGTCTGAAGGATCGCGGCGAGATCCGCCCCGAGCAGATCAGCACCGGCAAGCTCAACAACACCCGTGAGGCCATCAAGATCGCCCGCGAATGCCGAACCATTCTGGGCGCCAACGGCATCACCCTCGAGTACCCGGTCATCCGTCACGCCAACAACCTCGAGTCCGTCCTCACCTACGAGGGCACCTCCGAGGTCCACCAGCTCACCATCGGCCGCGCCCTCACGGGCCAAGCCGCATTCCGTTGAGCGATCGCGGCGCGCTCGACGGACTCGTCATCGCCGACTTCGGCCGGGTGCTCGCCGGGCCGTACGCGACGATGCTGCTCGCCGACCTCGGTGCCGAGGTCGTCAAGGTCGAGCGACCGGGAGTCGGTGACGACACCCGGTCGTGGGGTCCGCCCTGGGTCGGTGACCAGTCGTCGTACTTCTTGTCGGTCAACCGCAACAAGCGGTCGGTGGCGATCGACCTCTCCGATCCCGAGGGGCTCGAGGAGGCACGACGCCTCGTCGAGCGGGCCGACGTGGTCGTCGAGAACTTCCTGCCCGGAACCATGGACCGGCTCGGTCTCGGTTACGACGCGGTCACCGGCCTCCGGCCGGACATCGTCTACTGCTCGGTGACCGGTTTCGGTGGCAACAACCAACTCCCGGGATACGACCTGCTGATCCAGGCGGTCGGTGGGTTGATGAGCATCACCGGCCCCGACCCGCAGACGCCGACCAAGGTGGGTGTCGCGGTGGTCGACGTCATCACGGGATTGCATGCGGCCGTGGGCATCCTGTCCGCGCTTCGACATCGCGACCGAACCGGGCAGGGCCAACGGATCGAGGTCAACCTGCTGTCGTCGCTGATCTCGGCACTGGCCAACCAGTCGTCGGGTTATGTGGCGGCCGGAGTGGTCCCGACCGCGATGGGCAACCGGCATCCGAGCATCGCCCCGTACGAGGTGTTCCAGACCGCCGACCGTCCGTTCGTGCTGGCCGTCGGCAACGACCGTCAGTTCGCCGGGTTGTGCGAGGTTCTCGGACGCCCCGACCTGCCCGCGGACGAGCGGTATGCGACCAACAGTGCACGGGTTGCGAATCGTGAAGAGCTGGTGGCGATCCTGAACGATGCGTTGTCGACGGCAAGCGCCGATCACTGGTTCGACGCCCTCACCGCGAAGCGAGTGCCCTGCGGACCGCTCAACGACATCGCCGACGCCATCGCGCTCGCCGAACGTCTGGGACTCGACCCGGTCGTCGAGATCGACGACTCGCGCCGGGACGAGCCGTTCCGATCGGTGGCCAACCCGATCCGGATGAGCGCCACCCCGCCGTTGTACCGGTCGGCGCCGCCTCTGCTCGGCGAGCACGCGCCGGTGAGTGAACAGGTCTGACGCACGCCACAAACCCACCCTTTTCGGGCATTTCCACCCTCTGACGCGGGGTGGGTTTGGCGAAAAAGGGTGGGTTTGCGGCTATTTGGCGACGATTCCGTGATGCAGTTCCGCGACATCCGGATGTGCGCGGGTGCGCGACTTCCAGGCGTTCTCGCCGTAGGTGTCGAAGATCGGGTTGTTCGGATCGGCCTCGACGCCGCGGGATGCCGCGGCCAGTTCGGGCGGCAGGTCGATGATCGGGATGACCGCGTCGAGAGCAGGGTTGAGGAAGAACGGGATCGAGACCCGGTCGGTGCCGGGGCGGGGCGCGCGGACCCGGTGCCGGGTCGCTCGGAGGTAGCCCCCGGTTGCGACCTCGAGCAGTTCGCCGATGTTGACGATGAACGCTCCCTCGACAGGCGGGACCTCGAGCCAGGTGCCGGCGGCGGTCTCGACCTCGAGGCCCTCCGAGCCGGGTTCGACGAGCAGCAGAGTGAGCACTCCCGAGTCCTTGTGCGCGCCCACGCCCTGGGTGCTGTCGGCGGTACCGGGGTAGCGGACCACCTTGATCAGGGTCGCCGGCAGTTCGGCGAACGCCGCGTCGAAGAAGGACTCCGGGGCGCCGAGCGATACCGACCAGTGCCGCAGCAACCGCAAGCCGACCTCGGAGAGCGCCGCACCCCAGTTCTCGAAGGCGTTCCGGAAACCGGCCGGCGACGACGGCCAGAGATTCGGACCCTGGAGCCGCCAGTACCCGTCGGCGCCCGGGATGACCGCGCGTTCCGGACCGATGTCGATCTGTTCGCGCCAATCGACCTGGCCGTTGGTCAGTTCACCACCGAGACGCGAATATCCGCGGAACTGGGGACTCTGGAGCTGACTGATCTCGTTCTTGACCTCCTCGGGTAGCGCAAAGAACTCACGGGCCAGTCGCAGAACTGCGGTCAGCGATTCGACGGGCACGCCGTGGCCGGTCAGATAGCAGAACCCGTGGTCGTGAGCGGCTTCTCGGAGTGCAGCACGAAAGGTCGCGGGATCGGTGTCAGCGTCGCCGAGATCGAGGATGGGGAGCATGAGGCAAAGCCTGCCAGAGCGACGTACGCGCGCGGAACGTCGTTCAGGGGCCCTGTAACCCCATCCATGAGGTTTGCAGGCGCTACGTTGGGTATTCGGGTCCGCAGCATCACGGCGGCGCCGACCCAGGCCACGACGTGGTCAGCCGCCTGAGAGGAGTCCGATCGTGACCGAAGCGACCGACAACGTTCATCTCCGCATCGCGGAGCTGGCACGAGGGCTGCACGGCAACGAAGCCGACGACGAACAGGTGGCCAAGACGATCGTGGCAGGTGCGGTGGCCGAGATCCCCGGAGCTCAGTACGCCGGACTGACAGTCGCCACGGACCGGCGCTCCATCGAATCCTTCGGAGCGACGCACGAGATCGCGGAGATCCACGACCGGATTCAAGCAGAGGTCGGGGAGGGCCCGTGCCTGTCGGCAGCCCTGCACGACCGGGTCGTCCGCGTCCATGATCTTCAGAACGACGAACGGTGGCCGAAGTACCGGAGCCGGGCGATGGGCGAGGTGCCGATCCGCTCCGTCTTGTCCTTCCAGCTCTTCGCCAATCGCAACAAGATCGGGGCGCTCAATCTTTTCGCAGATGAGCCGAATGTGTTCGACCTGCACGCCGAGGACATCGGCATCGTGTACGCGACCCACGCCGCTCTGGCCTGGAACGCCATCAAGAAAGACCAGCAGTTCAACAGTGCCTTGGCCAACCGCGACGTGATCGGACAGGCGAAAGGCATCCTGATGGAGCGCTTCGACATCGATGCGCTGGCAGCGTTCGACCTCTTGAAGAAACTGTCCCAGGAGTCGAACACCAAGCTGGCCGAGATAGCTCGGCAGATCACCCTGAAGAGGTGATCTGCCGAGCCGGTACGTCGAGTGTTACTCGGAGACCGCGAATTCCGTTGTGGAGGGACCGATCTCACCTTCAGTGAGTGTGCGGCCGGCCTCGTCGACGGTCTCGAAGACGCGGACGCGATCTGCCATTCCGGCGACCTCGAGGGGGCGGCTGACGGTTCGGCCGCCCACGAGCACGATGGGAACTGCGCGAGTGGCGGAATCGTCGGCGAAGGTCTGCAGCAGTACGAGTCCGACGGACCCGAAGAAACTCACCGCCGAGAGATCCAGGACGACACCATGGACCTGATCTTTGGCAACACGATCGAGGGCGGCGGCGAAATCCGCCGCGGTCTCCCGGTCGACAGAGCCGGAGAAGCGTTGCACGCAGTACGATTTCGCCGTATCGAAACGCCGGGTGGACGTCCTGGCGGCCGATTCTGCGGCGACGCCGAAGGCCGAACGGAATATGAAAGAAGTGGTAAGAGGCATGACGTGCTCGTCTCAGTAGTGAGCGTCACAGACACGATCCAGCAGTGATCGAACTGTTTTGTGCCCGGCCGGTATACGGCGCGAGGCCCAAGTTCACGATCGTCCTGAACGGAGATAAGCCGTGATATCGCGTGCAGCGAGCCTTGGGTGCTCTGTTGCTCTTGTGTACGCAGCTCCTACCTGAACCGCACTCCTCACCCTACGGGTCCTTCGGCACTCGAACAAGGCCGATGGGGTCACGGTAAAAGGATTCCAAAAATCTCATATCGTGAGACACCGGAAGTGGACGTGTGGCGAAGAACATGATTGTCTAGTACTTGATGCGCGTCGAGTCGCGTGCGCTGCATCAATCCATGCTAGATGGGGCAGCAGTCAGCCCATCGGTCGCAAGATCTGAACGTCTGGGTGGTGACAAATGGCGACACAACGCGCCGAGCACGACGATTACAGCGACGTCCTTCCGATACTGCGAGAGATTCGCATAGAGCGGGATGACGACTTACGTGCCAAGAAACGCGACGAGGTGATCGAGCGGTGCCTACCGCTTGCGGATCACGTCGCACGACGGTTCTCCGATCGTGGCGAACCGGTTGATGATCTGCGCCAGGTTGCGCGGATCGGTCTCATGCATGCGGTCGACAGATTCGACGTCGAGCGTGGCAACAATTTCCTCGCTTTCGCCGTTCCGACGGTGATGGGCGAGGTCAAGAGGTATTTCCGCGACAGTACGTGGTCGATCAGAGTGCCACGTCGTGCGCAGGAGGCCTCGCTCAACATCGCGAAGGCCAGCGAGGAACTCCTGCAGTCCCTCGGACGGTCTCCGCGGCCGAGCGAGATCGCCGAGCACCTCGGACTACCTGTCGGAGAGGTCATCGAGGGAATGGTCGCGCGGTCTGCGTACACCGCGAGTTCCATTGATGCCGAGGCCGGTTCGTCCACGGACGGCTGGACCCTCGCAGACACCCTGGGTGACGAGGACGAACGTCTCGACATGGTCGAGGAGTTCGTGACGCTACGGCCGGCGCTTGCCCGACTCACCGAGCGTGAACGAACGATTCTGACCCTCCGGTTCTTCCGTTCGATGTCCCAGAGCGAGATCGCTCGCGAGATCGGCATCTCACAGATGCACGTGTCGAGGCTCCTGACCCGGATTCTCGAGACCCTGCGTGAAGAGGTCGCCGACGAGTTCGAAGAGCCTCTCCTGCGGGCTCACGGCTGATCGGGTAACGCCCGAACGGCTGACTGCTGAACCGACACCGGTCCCGGGGCCCACGCTGCGAGCGTGGGCCCCGGTTTCGGGTCACGGCTTCAGGATGACCTTCACCATGCCGTCGGCCTTGCGCTGGAACTTGTCGTACGCATCCGGCGCCTGATCGAGCGGCAGCTCGTGAGTGGCGAACGTGTCCACACCCAGCGGGTCGGCATCGGTGAGAAGCGGCAGAATGTCATCGGCCCACCGCTTCACGTTGGCCTGACCCATATGCAGTCGGATTTGCTTGTCGAACATGGTCAACATCGGCAGCGGATCGGCCATGCCGCCATACACACCGGACAGCGAGATCGTCCCGCCACGCTCGACGATGTCGATGGCCGAATAGAGCGCCCCCAGTCGGTCGACGCCCGCCTCCGACATCGCCTTGCGTGCGATCGGATCGGGGAGCAGTCCGACGACGGTCTGCATCGCCTTGTTCAGGGGTGACCCGTGGGCCTCCATCCCGACGGCATCGATCACCGAATCCGTGCCCAATCCGCCGGTCAGGTCGCGGATCGCCTCGCCCACGTCGTCGACCTCGTCGAGGTTCACGGTCTCGATACCGCGCCCCTGTGCGCGCCGAATGCGTTCGGGCACACGGTCGACGCCGATGACCCGGGCACCCTTGTGGGAAGCGATCCGCGCTGCCATGTCGCCGATGGGACCGAGGCCGAGAACGGTGACCGTTCCGCCGCTGGGGATCTCGGCGTATTCGACCGCCTGCCATGCGGTGGGGAGGACGTCGGACAGGTACACGTAGCGGGAGTCCGGATTCTCCAGCGGCACCTTGATGTGGGTGAATTGTGCCTGCGGCACACGGAGATACTCCGCCTGGCCACCCGGCACCGATCCGTAGAGCTGCGAATAGCCGAAGAGAGCAGCACCCATGCCCTGTTCGGTCACACGAGTGGTCGAACACTGGGTCATGAGCCCGTCATTACAGAAACCACATGCGCCGCAGGAGATCTGGAACGGGATGACGACACGGTCCCCGACCCGGAGATCACCGGTGTCGGAGCCGACTTCCTCGACGATGCCCATCGGTTCGTGGCCGAGGATGTCGCCGGCGTTCATGAACGGGCCCAGCACTTCATAGAGGTGCAGGTCGGATCCGCAGATGTTGGTCGAGGTGACCTTGATGATGGCATCGGTGGGTTCGATGATCTTGGGGTCGGGCACCGTCTCCACGGAGACGTTTCTCTTGCCCTGCCAAGTAACTGCGCGCATATCAGGCCTTTCCCTCGTTGTGGCGGTCTTCGGACCGTTCTTCCCGGGCCCGCTCGTGCTTGCCCGCGTGGCCGACGGGGAAGTCGTGGTACCGCTCCTCGTATCGCTCGGCCTCCTCGGCCGTGGTCTCCGGCTGGATCGGATCCTGGTGCGCACGTTCGCCATCGCGTCCGGCACGCTGCCGCAGGAGCACGCGGCTGCCGATGAGGAGTCCGACGGCCAGGATGCCCGCCACGACTGCGCCGATGGCCAGCCAGATGGTCGCGTCGCGGTCACTGGCGCCGGCTGCGATAGCCGTGCCGCCGAGCACGAGCATCAGTCCGAGGCAAAAGAACCCGAGGAGGCCGACGGCCTTCAGGCCGCGGGACTTCCGTTCCGGCCGGCGGGCGATGGCCTCCCGAGAGGCGACCTCGCGGTCAGGTGTGAGATCTGGCATAGCTGTCCCTTCGCCAGGTGTGGTGGTGAATCCCCATCAGGGTTGACCAGCGGGTACCTCAGGGACCGTCGGCTGAAACGTCGGCGAGCAGTGCCGCGGCAGTTTTCGCAGATGAGAGGGCTGCTAGGAGTAATACATGGCTGTTGCCGACGAGGCTCGTTCTGCTAACGTGACGAGTCGTGCCACGGCGAGTATTGCCAGCGCGTCGAATACAGAAATGCAGTTTGGACTACGTCAGCGTGGGGCATTCATGAGCGGTCCGGTAAGAATCCACCCAAGACGACGTGTGAAGAAGACTCATTTGATGACCGACTCTGACGCCACATCCCAGCTATCGATCGATGGCAGCCTGCCAACGGTTCTGCGGGTTCCGGCGGCCACCGACCGCCTTGCGTTGGTGCGTGCTCTCGTCGAGACGGCCCTGTACATCGACGACTGGTCACTCGACGACGTGATCGACGCCAAGGTCGCAGTGGACGAGATCTGTTCGCAGATAATCTCCGCGGCCGCCGAGGGATCGTCGATGGAAATAGTCCTGCACCTCGCCTCCAACGGCGTGGTGGGTGAGGTCCGGGGTGAACTCGTCAACGGTGTCGAACTGGACGAGTCGACCTTCGGATGGCGCATCGTGCAGACCGTCACCGACACGCACACGATCAAGTACGCCGACGCCTTGCTCGGCGAGGACACCCGCCGGGTGACCATCGGCTTCTCCAAGTTCCGGGAATAGCAGGCAGTGTCAGCCGGGCAGTACGTCTGCTGCTGTCCGGCGCCAGTCCCCGGCGGCCTCGTCGTAGTCGATGAGACCCATCTGCGCAAACGCGTTGAGCCACCCTTCCATCGGCCAGGAGTTCCATCGCCGGTGAAAGGTCCGCGCATTGCGGAGGATGTCGTCGAGATGCTCGACGGGCGGACTCGAAACCGGGTGAAACTGGTGATACGCATCGGCGCCACCGACCCAGGCGATCCGAAAACCGTTGCGCGCTGCACACATCGCAAAATCGGTGTCCTCGCCGCCGTAGCCGTGGTAATCGGTGTGGAATCCCCCGATTTCGCGCCAGTCGCCTGATCGGATGGCAAACGACAGCGACCAGAACAGCACCATCTCCGAGGAGAGCTGCGTTTGGCACGGACCCGGGGCGGGCCGTGCCGGATGGGGGTCGAGGAAACGATGGAGCTCACGCGGATCATAGGTGGGCTGGTCGCGCCGAAGGTAGGTCACGGGCCCGCAGTACAGAAGGCGCAATCCCGGTGTGGCGGCGCACGATCGGAGATACCGCGCGATCATGTCCGGGCCGGGGATGCAATCGACGTCCAGGAACACCAGAAGTGTTGCGCCGGCCTCGATCGCGGTGCGGGCACCGGTGTTGCGCGCTTCGGCGAGTGGCAGGGTGCCGGGCTCGCCGCTGATGTGGACCACCCGCATCGGGTGACCCGTCGGCGCCGAATCGGAAACGACGGCGTCGATGTCGGGGTCGTCCATGGCGACGACGACATGGACGGCAGGATGCACCGTCGAGTACTCGAAAGCTTCGAGCTGACGTCGCAGATGCTGGTGGCGTCCGGACACGATGGTGATCACCGCGACGGTTTCCGCGCCGGCCCCTTCAGAGCTGCCGTGGTCGGCCGCCGGCATGGACGTCATCGGGCCACTTCTGCGACGACGCGGGCCGCGCGTTCTGCTGCTCCGGCGGTCTGCCACCGGGACCAGGTCGGCGCGGAATCATCGACCGACTCCACGATGGCCCGCCAGCGCTCGGCGTCGGGCCAGGTCGAGGCGACGAGAGCGAGTTCGGCCCGCGCGAGGTTGTTCGCGGTGGCAAGCTGCTCGGCGAACGGGCGGTCCTCCGGCATCACGACGGCGGGGCGTCCGGCGGCGGCTGCGTCCGCCACACTTCCCTGGCCTGCGCCGATCACGGCTAGGCGGGCACTGCACAGGAACGGCCACGGGTCGTCGACCCACGTACCGAAGGCCGGTCCGAGACCGACCACCTTCAGATCGGGGAGTGCTTCGGCCAGACCGATCGCTGGATGTGGTGCCCCCCGATCGCCGCCCGCGCCGGTGAGGACCAGGATGTCGGAGGCGAACGTGGGGTGGCTGACCTGAGGGCGGCCGTCGAACCGCGAGATGCCACCGGTGAACACCGTCTTGTGTAGATGCTCTTCGAGCCAGGCCGGCCGGTACAGGTCCCCGGGCCAGGGGGCGATGATCGTGTCGGCGGCGCGGTAGGCGAGCTGGTGGGGCAGGTCGTCGCGCACACCCGGCATCGCCATCACCACGACCGGTACCCCCAGCAGCCGGAGGAACAGGGTGACCTCGACCGACACGTCGACGACCATCGCGGCCGGCCGCCTGTTCGCGACGAACTCCGCGAGCTGGGCCATCCGGTTGCGCAGCCCCGCGTCGTGGCGAGGGGCCCAGTGCAGCAGTCCGCCCGCGTCGACGTCGGTGGGTGCGGGATCGGCGTCGTCCCGGTCGAGGGTGATGACCTCGCTGAAGGCGGGATCGGTCAGTTCGGCGCTGGTCAGCGCCACGACCTCGGTCTGCAGATGCGCGGCGACCGCCGCGGAACGGGAACAGTGTCCGCGGCCCTGATGGTGGACGTAGTAGCCGATCATGTCGGGCAGGCCTCAGCTGACGAGGAAGCGGTCAGACGTTCCCGGTCGGCCACCATCTCGGCGTAGATGCCGGTGTACCGGTCGATCATCGCGATGTCGGAGCAGTGCTCCTCGGCGCGTCGACGAACCTCGCGCCGGTCGAGGGTGAACGCCTTCTCGGCGGCCTCGGCGAGTGCGTCGACGTCGTCCCCCGGCACGAGCACGCCGGCGGTGTCGCCGACGATCTCCGGGATTCCGCCGCGGGCGAATCCGGCCACCGGCGTTCCGCTGGCGATGGATTCGGCGACGACGAGTCCGTACGGCTCGTTCCACACCGGCGTCACGAGGGCGGCGCCGGAGGAACCGACCAATCGGGCGAGTTCGCCTTGGTGGAGATGGCCCTCGTAGCGGACACGATCACCGAGGAAAGGCGCGACGTGGTCTCGGAAGTAGCGTTCGTCGCTGATCGGTCCGGCGAGCCGCAATCGGCGGCCGGTGATGCGGGCGGCCTCGATCGCGTGGTGCGCACCCTTCTCGGGGACGAACCGGCCGAACCAGACCAGGTCGTCTCCGCCGGTGCCGATCGGCCAGCGATCCAGCTGGACACCGTTGTGCACCACCGGTATCGAGCCGAGAACGTGCGACCAGGCCTGTGCGGTGTGCCGGCTGACCGCGACACACCTGGTCTCCGGTGCCAGTGCCAGCGCCGACTCGAGCCACGGCGTGGGTGGGGTGTGCAGGGTGGTGACCATCGGGGTCTCCACCGACGGGCCCATCGCCACCGGCAGGTAATGCAGGCTGTGGTTGTGGATCACGTCGAAGTCGCCGGGGTTCCGGGCGAACGAGAGCATCAGCGACAGGTAGGCGTGGTGGTCCTGCAGCGCCTCGATCGACGGCATCGACACATCCGAACGAGCGGCTGCCGACGGCTCGAAGAGCTCGGCGCGCAAGCGATCCGATTCCACCGGCAGATCGCTTCCGGCGCCGGCGAACAACGTGACCTCGTGACCGGCCATGGTCAGCGCCCGGGTCAGGTGCCAGACATGGGCCTCGAGACCGCCGGCGAACGGCTGGGCTATCGGGAACCGACTGGACGCGATGACGGCGATCCGCAGTGACTCACGCATCCAGCACCCGCGTGTAGAGCCCGGCGTGGGCCTGGGCGATCGTCGACCGCTGCGTACGGCGGTCCCGCCACATCGTCGGCGCCGGTCGAGCCGAATATGCCTGTGCGAGCGCGGCAACCAGTGACTCCGGATCGAAGTGGTCTTCGGTGAAGTCATAGCTGAAGCACTCCTGCTGCTGGTGGTAGAACCCGCAGGTCGGCGCGATCACCGAGGTGCCGAGGTCGTGGCAGGCCTCCAGCCAACCGGAGTGGGTGCCGAACCGGTAGGGCAGAACCGAGACCGAGAGGTTGCTGAGGTAGTTCCACAGCTGGTCGTCGGTGTAGTACTCGTGCACCAGCACGCGGGCGTACGGATGGCGAGACAACGCGAGAGCGGTGGTGCCGAAGTCCGGGTTGTAGTAGTGGTTTCCGGGGACGAAGACCTCATCGTGCAGGTTGATCTGGATCGTCATGTCCGGATAGTCGGATGCCGCGTCCAGCAGTGTCATGATGACGGGTAGCGGATCCATGTTGGCACGCACGCTCTTGGCGTGTACGCCGACGACGAACTCGTCGGTCGAGGCTTCGCGCGGTGCGAACCGCGCCGGCGGCACGACATGCGGGTGCGGGAGCACGGTGGCGGACCGGGCCCAGCGCTGCGAGATCTGTTCTGCTGCACCCGGTGTCAGGGTGACGACCTCGGCGGCCGCGGGGACGAGGAGGTCGAGGACCTCTTCGTGGGCGCCGGGCTCCGGATGGTGCGGGTTGCGGAGGTCGTGCAGCGTGTAGACCAGCGGTTTGTTGTGCCGGTCGAGCTCGGTGAGGACGTCGGCCATCACCGCCGGCGTCACCGCGTCGAAGCCGAAGTGGAGGTGGAACACGTCGAATTCGTTGTGGTGCTCGGCAATCCACCGCGGGTCGAGCATCAGCGGCGGCCACCAGCCACCGGGGACCTTGGCGCCGTCCGCAGGCACCGGATCGGGGAGCCGGGTCACCGAGACGGAACCTGTGTCCAGAACGCTGACCGATCCGTTCACCGGTGAGAGGTGACGCACGTAGACGTGCGATTCAGGGACGGAAGCCACTCGGATGTGCGCGGGATTCGTCCGCGTCGTCCGTGAGCTGTCCACCATCTCGAGGGTTGCTGCACCGCCGAGTTCCCCGCCTAGTCCGTTCACTGTTCCATCCGATCACTTCAGGAGATGACCGGCTGTGCGCTCAACCGGGCCCGCAAGATGCGGCGTAGACGCCGCAGAACTGCCGACAGTCGGCATTTCGTATGCAGATACCCGGGTGGAGGATCGTGAAACCACGACGACCCGTGTCGTGGTGGACCTCAGTTCTCGTTCTGGTGAGCGTTCAGGAGCAGGTGGTCGAAGGACTGGCGCACGGGATCAGGCAGCACGACGTACTTGTGCACGCCGGACACGATGTTCTTGGCCAGCTCGTTGACCTTGACGTTCGCCGTCTGGGACCGCCAACGCATCACCTCGAAGGCGCGTTCGGGACTGACTCCGTAGGCCATCGAGATCATACCCTTTGCCTGCTCGATCACGCCCTGGTTCTCGCGGAACCGCGCGACGTGCTCGTCGACCTGGAACTTGACCGTCTCCTCGTCGTAACCGGTCAGGTCGAGGTAGAAGCCCTCGGCACCGATCGGCTGGCCGTCGTCGTCGATGATCTGCTGGGAGACCACCGCGACGTGATGAACGGTGCCGGAGAGGTCGATGATGCGGTGTCGGCTGGAGAACGGCGTGCGTCGGCTCAGCATCGTCGCGACCATCTCGTCGAACGCATGGCGATCGTCGGGATGCTTGTGCCCGGCCAGTAGTTCGGTGGTCGGGGTGATCTCGCCCGGCTGGTAGCCGTGCATCTCGGCCACCTCGTCCGACCACCACCATTCCTCGGTGTCGAAGAGGAACCGGAAGCTGCCGACATGCCGGATGCGGGAATCGTCGGCAGGAATGTTGTCTATCTTTGGCACGGTTACCCCTAGAGCTGGAAAAAGGCACGCAGAACTGCACGCCGGCGGTCTCGGGCGATGTTTGAGCTTACCTGGGATCCGCTGGTTGCGAGAAGCGACCCGCACTGTGCTGCGTCGTGCCCGTCTCCTTGAGAAAAACTGCAGTTCAGAGGCCTGGTTTCGCTGATCTGAGCGCCGGGTAGGCAGATACCCACGGTGGCCGGGAGCCGGCCGCCGTTGAGACGCGAGGAGGTCTTGATGAGCACCAGCAGTGACAGCTCCGACGCCGCGGCGGCGACTGAAGGCGTCAATCCCGATCTGACCTCGACGGTCGGTGCGGAGGATCTCGACGAGGACCACCTGGCGCGCGATCCGCTCGAGGACGGGATGGATCCGCCGGAGGACTGGTCGGCCAGCGACCGCACCGGAACCACGGCCCGTGAGCAGCGAGAGGGCGAATCGCTCGACGAGAAGCTCGACCAGGAGATCCCCGACGAGAACCCCTGATCCATCAGCGACAGCTGGAGTCGCCACCTCCCTGACAGACGCGCCGGTCCCACACGGCGCGGCTCCCGGGAGGTGGCGATCTTCGCATCCGGGGACGGTCGCGTACGAGGGCGGCGCGTGGAGGCAGGTTTTCGATTCCACCGCAGCGGGCAACCGGCGGCCATGAGCGATCAGGAGAACTTCCCACACGAAGCGAAAACCATCCCCTACCCGGGCGAGACCGGTGACATGCCCGACCGCCCGCGCGACGAGATGACCGAGTACCGCGGCCGCGATCTGCTCGCGGGTAAGACGGCGCTGGTCACCGGTGGCGACTCGGGCATCGGCCGGGCGACCGCGATCGCGTTCGCCAAGGAGGGGGCCGATGTCGCGATCGCCTACCTCGAAGAGGATGAGGACGCTCGGCACACTGTCGAACTCATCGAGGCCGAAGGGCGCAAGGCCCGCGCATACCGTGGAGACCTGGGCGACCCGACCCATTGCGTTGAGGTCGTCGAGCGCACCGTCGCCGAACTCGGTGGGTTGAACATCCTGGTGAACAACGTCGCTTACCAGCAGGTCGTCGACGACTTCCTCGAGGTCGACCCCGCGCAGTGGTATCGGTCCTTCGACGTGAACATTCACAGCTTCTTCCACACCACCCGTGCTGCCGTGCCCCATCTGACCGGTGGTGGCGCCATCATCAACACCTCGTCGATCAACGGACTGCGCGGCAACGACAGCCTCATCGACTACTCGGCGACCAAGGGTGCGGTCCTGGCGTTGACGTACTCCCTTGCACAGTCGTTGATGGAGAGGAAGATCCGCGTCAACTGTGTCGCGCCCGGGCCGGTGTGGACCCCGCTGATCCCGGCGACGATGCCGGCCGAGGCCGTGAAGGACTTCGGCACGCAGGCGCCGATGGGCCGCGCCGCACAGCCCGACGAGATCGCGCCGTCGTACGTGTTCTTCGCGGCCGAACAACTGTCGTCGTACTACACCGGTGAGGTGCTGGCTCCGATCGGAGGCGAAACGCTGCCGGGCTGAGGGGGATTCATCGTCAGGGGATCGGCAGCGGTGCCAGGCTGTTCCCCCGCGGCAGCGATGCGCAGTTGCTGCGCGTGGGGATTCCGGTGAAGCGTTCGGTGAGGAATTCGGCGGCGAGCGGTTCGAACGGGAGGAACGCTTCCTGGTGGGTCAACCCATTGAGCTGCTGGTAGGTGACATCGACTCCGCGCGAGCAGTATTCGTGCGCGAGACCGATGACGTCCCCGGTGATCATCAGGGTGTCGCCGATCGCGTTGTAGTGGCCGACCGCGAGGAACATCTTGGTACGCGGCGTCCCCTGGCTGCCCATGATGTTGTCGTTGATGGCACGCACCACCGCGGGGACGTCGAGCAGTCCGGTGTAGGGCGGGGCCACCATGGCCGCGCTCGTGAGCCCCGGGTACTTCGACGCGAATTGCGAGATGCACTCGGAGCTGACGGCTTTCGTCACCTGCGTCCCGCGCTCGGAGAGGAAGGCGGAGGTGTCGAGTCGGTAGGCGCGCTGATAGGCGACGATCAGCTTCGCGCTGCCGTCGATGTAGGGCAGGTTGTGGGCGAGGTCGACGGGGAGGCCGCCGGCAGCGGCTCCGATGATATTGAGTTCCGGGGCATAGCGCGGCGCGACCTCGGCTCCCCACTGCGTCGGAATGGAGCCGCCGGAGTAGCCGACCAGGCCGACCGGTGCGGACCGTGGGAGTCGCAGGAATGCCTCGGCGGCCCGGATTCCGTCGAGCGCCGCATATCCCGATTGCCGGCCGATGGTCCACTGTAGGTCCTCGCCCTCGTAGTCCGGCACCACCACGGTGTAGCCCGCCGCGAGATAGCCTGCGATGACGCCCTGTTCGGTGGTGGCGGTGCCGTTGGCATAACCCCCGGCGAGCGTGTAGGACGGGTCGCACTGGGAGCCGAGGGCGTCGTAGGCCATGTGGTACGAGATCAGCCGAGTCGGTCCCGGGACGAGTGGGCGCAACACCGTGGCGACCGTCGCCCGACCGGCACCGAACTGGTCGGTCGTTCGGTACAGGACCTGGGTTCCGGTGATCGGAGTGGACAGGCGTGGTGTCCGGAACGTCATCGGCCGCGTCCGGAGCACGGTGCCGGGCACGGTGTCCCGCAGCGACGCGTCGTACCGGTAGAACGGGTCGGCCGAGGGGAGGGGTGCACCCGGGCCGGGCGCGGCGTACACGGGCGGCGGAGCTCCCAGGGCCCCCAGCATCATGCCGACGATCAACCCGGCGAAACCTGCCACACGCAGGAAGCTAATGCGCACCCCGAACGCCATGGCTCATTCAAACACCGATGGGCGATCGGCGTCGGACTTCTGGACCCGCCGCCGGGTCATCTGTTGGCCTGTAACCAGGCGACCACCTGGGTTCGCGACCCCACGCCGAGCTTGCTGAGGATTCGTTCCACATGCCCGTCCACTGTGCGCCGGGACACGACGAGTTTGTCGGCGATGGCTCGATTGCTCATCCCCTCGGCGACGAGTTCAGCGATCTCGTTCTCGCGCTTGGTGAGTGGGTTGGTCTCCCGTTCCGCGGCCGCGGGCTCGGCAGCCGGCGTCTCGAGTGCGAGTTCGACAGCGCCGGAGATCGTCATCTGCGCCGGCGGCGTGATCAGGTCACGAAAGACCGCGGGGCGCATGGCCGACGCGAGACGCTGTTGGGCGGCGATCGAATCCGCGGCGACGCCAGGACCGAATGCGGTCACCGAGGTACCCAATCGATTCCACACGGCGCGAGCGGCACCGAACAGGCGCGCCGATTTCTCGCACCGGCCCTCCGCCTCGGCCGCCCATGCCAGGAGTTCGATCGACAGCGCCGTACAGATCTTGTCCTTGAAGTCGCGCTGGATGCGTAGGGCTCGGGTGGCAGATTCGCCGGCCGCGGCGATGTCGGCCCGGTGGAAGTGGGCGAGACCGGCGACCCACAGCGCGTAGGCCTTGTTCCAGCGTTCGTCGTAGTCGTCGGCGACCGCGATGACATTCGCCGAGGTCGCCAGCGCGTCGTCGAGTGCGCCCTCGTACACCTGGGCCATCGCGAGTTGGAACTCCGCGGTCAACGCGGCCGCGGGATCCAGCTTGCGGTGCACGGGAATCGCCCGACGGTATGACCGGATCGCGTCGGTCGTCCGCCCGGTGAACAAATGATGCAGGCCCGCCCACTGGTCGTGATAGGCCATCAGCGCGATGTCGCCCTGTTCCTCCGCGATGACCGCGCACTCGGCCAGATGCTGTTCGGCGCCGTCGCGGTCGCCCTGGATGAGTGCAGTCCAAGCGGTCACCCAGAGGACGTGCGCGCGTTCGGTACGCGCCTCCGGTAGACGGTCGAGCAGGCGCTCGAGACGTATGCGTCCGTCGGCGAGGTTGCCCCCGGCGATCCAGTGATATCGCAGGGCGACGGCGAGTCGGGCGGCCTCTGCGAGGTCACGTTCCCGCAGCGACCAGTCGATCGCTGCGATCAGGTTGGGATGGTCGACGCGCAACTGCGCCAGCTGATCCGACTGTCGGGGTCCGAACCAGTCACGGGCATATCGTTCGGCGCGTTCCAGGTAGTGGTCACGGTGTCGGCGATAGATGTCGTCGCGGTCCCCGGCCCGGTCGAGTAGCTCCTGACCGTACTCACGGACCGTCATCAATTGGGAGTACCGCAGCACCGCACCCGACCGGTCCACGCTGACCAGCGACTTGGCGATCAGCTGGTCGAGGACGTTGATCACCTCGTCGGGGTCGTCACCGTCGTTTCGACAGACCGTCTCGGCGGCCTCGAGGTCGAAGCCACCAGGGAAGACCGACAGACGAGACCACAGTCGGCGTTCGCTGTCCGAGCACAGGTCATAACTCCAGTCGATCATCGCGCGCAGTGTCTGCTGCCGCGGTAGGTCGGTCCGGTTCCCGCCCGTCAGCAGGGCGAACCTGTCGTCGAGGCGCTGTACGAGCTGCACCGGGGACAGCGACCGCAGCCGGACCGCGGCCAGCTCGACGGCGAGTGGGATGCCGTCGAGCGCGATGCACAGCTGTGCGATCGACTCCGCGTTCTTGTCGTCGAGGGTGAAATCGGGAACAGCTGATCGTGCTCGTTCGACGAGCAGCGTGACCGATTCATAGACACCGAGGTCGGAGGTCCGCACACCGGCGGCGGAGGGTGGCACGCTCAGGGGTGGCAGCTCGAAGATGGCCTCGCCGCCGACGCCGAGGCGCTCGCGACTGGTGGCGAGGATCCGGATCTCGGGGCCGTCGTCGAGCACGGTGGCGACGAACGACGCGGCCGCGTCGAGCACGTGCTCACAGTTGTCGACGACGATCATCATGTTGCGTGTGCGCAGGTGGTCGATGATCTTGTCCATCACCGGTCGATTGGACTGGTCGGTCACGCCCAACCCCGCGGCGGCCGCCGACGGCAGCGCGTCCGGCTCGCGGACCGCGGCGAGGTCGATCCAGCACGCACGGTCGCGGAACGCTCGCGCCGACCGCCCCGAGACCTCCTCGGCCAGCCGTGTCTTGCCGACCCCACCTGGACCGACGATGGTGACGAGCCGTGACTGTTGCAGTCGTGAACGCGCCTCGTCGATCTCTCGACGCCGGCCGACGAAGCTGGTCATCGAGTGCTTGTGAATCCTCGACCGGTTCAGGGTGTCCTCCAGTGTTGTCACACCAGGTGAATGTAATGGGAGCCACTCCATACCTGTGCTGTGACCCACAACACGGGTAACGGAGGGGGTAATTCACCCCGTGCCCTCCCAGTGTGACCCACGCCATGGTTGACCCAGTCAATCGTCCGGCCACGGACGAACGCCCGATCACCAGGAGAGGCACATGACCACCAGCATCCCGAATCACCCCGACGTCGTCGATGTCGTTGCCGTGGGAGCCGGATTCGCCGGCCTGTACGCGACACACAAGTTCCGTGACCAGATGAACATGTCGATCCGCGTCTTCGAGGCAGGTTCCGACATCGGCGGCACCTGGTTCTGGAACCGCTATCCCGGAGCCCGTTGCGACATCGAGAGCGTGCACTACTCGTACTCGTTCAACGACGAGCTGCAACAGGAGTGGCAGTGGACCGAGAAGTTCGCCGGACAGCCGGAGATCCTCGAGTACCTGCAGCACGTCGCCGACCGGTTCGATCTCCGCCGCAGCATCACCTTCAACACCCGCATCATCGGCGTCCACTGGGATGACGTCGACTCGCTCTGGACTGTCACCACGGACAGCGGTGAAACGATCCGCAGCCGGTTCTTCATCGCCAGCGCGGGCAACCTGTCCGTTCCCAAGACGCCGGAATTCGGTGGCATCGAGAATTTCTCGGGGGAGGTCCTGCTGACCGGGAACTGGCCGCACGAGCCGGTGGACTTCACCGGGCGCAAGGTCGCAGTCATCGGTACAGGTGCCAGCGCCATCCAGGCGATCCCCTTCATCGCCGAGCAGGCCGCGGAACTCACCGTTTTCCAGCGGACGCCGAACTATGCGACACCGTTGGCGAACGGCCCGATCGACCACGACGAGGTCGATCGGATCAAGGCGGAGTACGACGCCGTGCGCGAAGCCGCACGTAACCACTTCCTCGGCGTGCCGTTCACCGACGTGCAACCGTCGGCGCTGGCGGTCAGTGCCGAAGAACGACGCCGCGTGTTCGACGAGCGCTGGAATGCCGGCGGCTTCCGCCTGTTCATCGACTCGTTCCAGGACATCCTCTTCGACAAGGAAGCCAACGACACGATCGCCGAGTACATCCGGGACCGGATTCGGCAGCGCGTCAGCGACCCGGCGAAGGCCGAGGCGCTCGTGCCCACCGGGTACGCATTCGGGACCAAGCGGCCACCGCTGGAGACGAACTACTACGAGGCCTACAACCGTGACTCGGTGAAGATCGTCGACGTCCGGAACACCCCGATCGAAGAGATCACGAGTACCGGCGTGCGCGTCGGCGACACCGTCCACGAGGTCGACACCATCGTGCTGGCCACCGGCTTCGACGCGATGACCGGTCCGCTCATGGCGATGGACATCCGCGGGCGGGACGGACTCCGCCTGTCCGACAAATGGGCGCACGGGCCCCGCACCTACCTGGGCGCGACGGTTCACGGATTCCCCAACCTGTTCCTCATCACCGGACCGCAGTCGCCCTCGGTGCTCTACAACATGCCGCTGGCCATCGAGGACCACGTCGAGTTCGCAGCGGACGCCATCACCTTCGTCCGCGACCACGGCCGCGACGTCATCGAGGCGACCGAACGTGCGGAATCCGAGTGGGGGCAGATCACCAACGAGATCGCCGACCAGACCCTGTTGCCGCAGACCAACTCCTGGTACATGGGCTCGAACATCCCGGGAAAGCCGCGCGCCTGCATGGTCTATCTCGGCGGTGCGCCCGCCTACCGCGACACCGTCGCCGAGGTGGTGTCCGCCGGCTACACCGGGTTCGACATCAGGCGCGCCGAGGTTCCGCTGACGGCGATCGCTTCTTGACGCCGAACCGGTTCTCGCGCAACGACCCTGAAGGGAGACAAGCGATGTCGACCCCAACCGCGACCCAGAAGAAGCTGGTCGACGTCTTCGGCAGATACGCCAGTGGTGTCACCGTGGTGACCTGTACCAATGCCGAGGGCCGCCCGCACGGCGCCACCGTGACGGCGTTCACCGCGGTGTCGCACGACCCGTATCTGTGCCAGGTCACGCTGACCAAGAAGTCGAAGGCCTGCCAGTACCTCGACGGCCGACCGTTCGCGGTCAATTTCCTCGCCGCCGAACAAACCTCGGTCGCCATGCATTTCGCCGGACGTCCGACGCTGCCCGCGCCGGTGCTCGTCGACGGCGATGAGGCGCCCTATCTCGATGACGCACTCGCCACGGTGATCTGCAGGCCGTGGCGGACCTACGACGCCGGGGATCATCTCATCTTCATCGGCGAAATCGTCGAGACCAGGCTGCACGACGCAGAGCCGCTACTGTACTTCGCCCGCGGCTTCCACCGGTTGACGCCCGCAGATCCCCAGCACGCATGGGCCGGGTGCTCCGACGACCCGCTCATGGGCTGGTTCGGCGAGGACGCCTCGTTTGTGCCGGCGCATGTCGTCGAACAGCCCGTCAGCTCGAAATCACTTCCCGCCCACGTTCCAGCTCGCCAGGAGGCAAACGCATGACCACCACCGAGATCCGCAGTACCGATCCGGCCGAGACGCCGGTGCTGACCGAGAACCCGGTCCCCGACGCGGCCGAGAAGGCGAGGCAGACCTTCGCCACCCGTCCGATGACCGGTGACGAGTACATCGAGTCGATCAGGGACGGCCGCGAGATCTACCTGCATGGTGAACGCGTCGAAGACATCACCACCCACCCGGCCTTCCGCAACCCGATCCGGATGACCGCTCGGTTGTACGACTCGATGCACGATCCCGCGACGCGGGCCAAGGTCACCGTTCCCACCGACACCGGGAACGGCGGCGTGACCATGCCGTTCTTCAAGGCATCCAAGAGTTCGGCCGATCTTCTCGCCGAGCGTGACGCGATCGCGGAGTGGGCACGCATGACCTATGGCTGGATGGGCCGCAGCCCCGACTACAAG
>NZ_JSYC01000151.1:71318-115746 GCF_054823965.1 Gordonia sp. GN26
GGGTGCCAAGGTCGTCGCGACGGGTTCGGCGATCACCAATTACAACTTCATCGCGCACTACGGTCTGCCGATCAAGAAGAAGCAGTTCGCGCTGATCTGCACTGTCCCCATGGATGCGCCTGGGATCAAACTGATCTGCCGGTCGTCGTTCACCGAGAACGCCGCGGTGATGGGCACCCCGTTCGACTACCCGTTGTCGAGCCGGATGGACGAGAACGACACGATCTTCGTCTTCGACAAGGTGCTCGTGCCGTGGGAGAACGTCTTCATGTACGGCGATGTCGAGAAGATCAACGCCTTCTTCCCGCAGTCGGGCTTCCTGCCGCGCTTCACCTTCCAGGGTTGTACCCGTCTCGCGGTCAAGCTCGACTTCATCGCCGGCCTGCTGATGAAGGCCCTCGACGCCACCGGGTCCGGCGGGTTCCGCGGTGTACAGACCCGTGTCGGTGAGGTCATCGGCTGGCGAAACCTGTTCTGGTCGTTGACCGATGCGATGGCGCACAATCCCGAACCGTGGATCGGCGACACCGTCATCCCGAAGCTCGAGTACGGCCTGACCTACCGCATGTTCATGATCCAGGGATATCCGCGGATCAAGGAGATCATCGAGCAGGACGTCGCGTCCGGACTGATCTACCTGCCGTCGAGTTCACGGGACTTCAAGAGCCCTGTCGTGCGTCCGTACCTGGACAAGTACGTCCGCGGGTCCAACGGCATCACCGCAGTCGATCGCGTGAAGGTGATGAAGGCGCTGTGGGATTCGATCGGCAGCGAATTCGGCGGCCGGCACGAGCTGTACGAGCGCAATTACTCGGGGAACCACGAGAACGTCAAGGCCGAGTTGCTCTTCGCCGCGCAGAACCGTGGCGGCGTCGACCAGATGAAGGGTCTCGCCGAGCAGTGCCTGTCCGAGTACGACCTCGACGGCTGGACCGTGCCGGACCTCATCGGCAACGACGACGTCAGCTACTTCGGTAACCGGTGACGAACTGCCCCGGCCGCTTCCGAATCACGAACACCACAACCCCAAGGAGTACACCATGACACTCGATCCGCATGTCGCCCAACTGATGTCAGGCCTCGCCGAACAGGGCGTACCGGCCTTCCACCGGGTCTCGGTGGAGCAGGTCCGCAGCATCATCGACACGTTCGTCGGGCTGCAACTGCCGGCCGAACCGGTTGCGAAGGTGGACAGCGCCCACTATGTCAGCGACGGTCATGAGCTCGAACTACGGATCTACACACCCGAGTCGTCGGGACCCCTTCCGGTCATCCTGTACTTCCACGGAGGTGGCTTCGTCGCGGGAAGCATCGAGGTGATCGACGAGCCGTCACGCGCGATCGCGAACGCGGCCGGTGCCATCGTCGTCGCCGCGCAATACCGCCTCGCTCCCGAACACCGATTCCCGGCTGCGACGGACGACGCATGGGCGGCGCTGAACTGGGTGGCCGACAACATCGGTGCGTTCGGCGGCGACCCCGCCCGGTTGGTGGTCATGGGGGACAGCGCCGGCGGTGGTCTCGCCGCGGGTGTCGCCCAGCGTGCACACGACGCCGGGGCCCCGAGCGTCCGCGGTCAGGTGCTGATCTACCCCGCGCTCGGCCCCGACACCGCGTTCCCGTCGCGTGAACAGTTCGGTGAAGGCTATGTCATCTCCGCGGCCGACATGGACTTCTTCTGGGAGAACTACCTCCCGGACGCGGCCTCACGGGTCAATCCGGTTGCCGCCCCGACTCTTCGGGGCGATCTGAGTGGACTGCCGCCGGCGCTGGTCTTGACCACCGAGAACGAGGTGCTGCGCGACGAGGGCGAGGACTATGCGCGGCGCCTCGCCGACGCCGGTGTCGAGGTGGTCGCCAGAAGGTATCAGGGCCTGGTCCACGGGGTGTTCTGGATGTCGGGTGCCGTGCCGCGGTGCAACGAGTTGCGCCAGGAGGTCGCGGACTTCGTCGCTCGGATCTCCGCCGCCGCAGCGGTCGCGAAGTAGGGAGAGCCGAGCCCCCGGGACGCCACAGGGTCCCGGGGGCTCGCACTTTTCGACCATGGGCGGGCTGTTACGTTCGACTGTGATGTCAGAGCGCCGAACCCGGTCCGCGAACGAACGGACCACCGCCGGCGTGATCATCACCGCTGTCGGCGTGATGCTGGTTGCGGCCAACCTCCGCCCGGCGGTCGTGTCGGTCGGCCCACTGATCGGGACCATCTCGGCCGACGCCGGATTCAGCAGCGCCGTGGCGGGTCTGCTCACCGCGTTGCCCGTCCTCTTCTTCGGTATCTCCGCTCCCGTCGCGCCCAGGCTCGCGAACCGGTTCGGCATCGAGCGCGTCATCTTCGGTGCCCTGCTCGTGCTCATCCTCGGCATCGTCGTACGCCTCGTGCCGTCGTCGGTCGCCCTGTTCCTCGGGTCGGCGGTCATCGGTGCCGCCATCGGCACCTGCAACGTCGTTCTGCCCGCCCTCATCAAGCGCGACTTCGCGCACCGGTCGGGCTTGATGACCGGCTTCTACTCGATGACGTTGTCCGGGGGTGCCGCGGTCGCCTCCGGGGTGAGCGTGCCGATCAACGATGCGCTGGGCGGGGATTGGCGTCTCGCGCTCGCCTCCTGGGGACTTCTAGCATTGGTCGCGGTCGTCGTGTGGATACCGCAGTTGTCGCATGTGCACCGGGTGACGGCGGCGAGCCCGACGTCGTCGTTGTTGCGTAACCCGATCGCGTGGGCGGTGACCGTCTTCATGGGCACCCAGTCGCTCATCTTCTACACCTTCGTGGCGTGGCTGCCGCAGTACCTGGTCGACGAGAACGGGATGACCCCGGTGGGAGCCGGCGCCGTCGTCGCGTCCGCACAGGTGGTCGCCTTGATCATGTCGCTGGTCGCGCCGATCGTCGCCGGACGGTTCGACGACCAGCGCGTGGTGACCTTCGTGGTCCTCGTCGTCTGCGCGGTCGGCTTCGCCGGACTGATCGGCACCGACGTGTGGCCCGGGCTCTGGGCCGCATGCGTGATGGTCGGCCCCGGCGCCTCCATCAGCCTCTCGCTGTTGTTCATGGTTCTCCGCAGCTCGGGATCGAAGCAGACCGGCCAGGTCTCCGGGATGGCGCAGTCGGTGGGTTATCTCGCCGCCGCCGTCGGGCCGATCCTGATCGGCCTGATCCACGACGTGACCGGCTCCTGGACGGTGGCGATGGCGGTCCTCTCGCTCGCCCTGGTGCCGCAGGGCGTGGCAGCCCTCGGTGCCGCCCGCAACGTCAAGATGATCGACTGAGACGAAACCGGCCAACCATCTCACGCCGTTGTGTGCCGGCCGCTACGCTGTGGCGCATGCATTGCGTGGTCGTGGGTGGGGGACTCGCCGGTCTGGCGTCGGCGGTATGGCTTGCGGAGGCCGGGCAACGAGTGACGCTCCTCGAGCGCCGCGGTTCACTCGGTGGCCGCACCATTTCGATGCCGCTCGCCGCGGTCGACGACGTGCCCGACAACGGCCAGCACGTCTTCGCCAGTGGATACGAACACCTGATGCGGTATCTCGAAAGTGTCGGTACCCGCGAGCACGTCGAGTTCCCCGGCCACATGACGATGCGGATGCCGGGTGGCGCCACCCGGCGGTCGGCTTTCGGCGGACTGACCGGCCTGCGAACGGCGCTCGGTGATCTCCCCGGGGTGACCGGCCTCGACCGGCTCCGGACAGCCCTCGCGCAGGCGCGGCTGATCCGGCACGCATTCCGGCAACCCGAATGGCTCGATCAGGTGACCGCCGACGAGTGGTTCCGCCGGATCGGCATGCCGCAGTCGGCGCGGGACGCGCTCTGGGACGGCATCGTCATCGGCCTCACCGGCGACAAGACCGAGATCTCGTCGGCCAAGGTCCCGGCCGACCTGCTCGTCACCGGCGCCCGACGCGCCGCCGCAACCAGGACCCCGGTCTCGATCGGCTTCCCGACCGTCGACCTCGACACCCTGTTCGTCGCCGGCGCGGAGAAGAGGTTCGCCGACGCCGGCGTCGACGTCCGGCATCGTGCGGTGGTGTCGTCCGTCGACGTCACCGACGGCAGGGTCAACGGTGTGACGCTCGCCGACGGGGAGAAGGTCGCCGCCGACGCCGTCATCTGCGCGGTGCCCGTGTGGAGCGTGAAGGGGCTCCTCGACCAGGTGCCGGGCCACGAACGGATCTATGAAGCGGTCGACAACCTCACCCCGGTCCCTATCGTGAGCGTCAACCTCTACCTCGACCGGTCGATCGGCATGACCGACTGGGGTGAGATCCTCTACGGCGGTGAGGGAGTGCTGGAACAGGTCTGGGACCGCCAGCGCATGCACGGCCGCGAACCGAAGGACAACTGGTTCTACTCGACGACGGTGTCGGCATCGTATGACCTGATCGGCAAGACCAACGCCGAGATCACCGACATCCAGATGGACATGTTGCGCAAGTACTTCCCGCAGGCCGCGGACGCGCAGGTGATCCACAGCCACGTCGTACGGATGCCGAAGTCGACGTTCGCCCAGCGTCCCGGAACCGCGGGAATCCGCCCCGACCAGCGCACCGCCGTCGACGGCCTGGCCCTCGCCGGGGACTGGACCAGGACCGACTGGACCACCACGATGGAGGGCGCCTGCCAGAGTGCCGCGCGGGCCGTCGACGTGATCCTGGAATACGCGAACTCCCGGCGCTGAGTAAGTTCGTCCCATGCCGACGACATCGTCAGTCTTCTACATCGGTGGACCCGAGGTCATGCTGCGGATCAGCGGCCATGCCGTGTCCGCCGAACGCGGTGAGGCACGCATCGTGTCCGGGCCGTGGCTCGCCGACCCCGCGGCCGGTGTCAACCGCGCTGCGCTCGCTGTCGCACTCGACGACGTGACCGGATACGTCGTCGACGCGGGCAGCCCCGACGGCCGCTGGCCGGTCTCCCTCGGTATCCGGATGGACTTCGTCGCCGACCCGCCGCTCGACGGGACACCGCTGGACGTCACCGGCGAACTCGTCGCCCGCGACGAGCGTGGCGCGATGACCACGGGCCGGGTGTCCGATCCGTCCGGGCGCCCGATCGCGACGATCATCCAGCGCTCACATCTCGTCGACGCCCCGACCACCCCGGGCGCCCACGCGACCGCCGAGGTCCTCGACGCGCCCACCAGCCCGGTCCGCGACCAACTGGGGCTGGTGCCCACCACTCCCGGCGTGCTGACGATGGCCCCGACGGTCCTCTCCGCCAACGGAATGGGCAGCGTGCACGGCGGAATCCTCATCTGCGCTTCAGAACTCGCCGCGATGTCAGCAGTCGAGGCGAACGGACAGTTGCGAACCACCAGCATCGACATCACCTACGTGCGCCCGTGCAACGCCGCCGACGTCACCACCTTCACCTCCGAGACGTTGCACCGTGGCCGAAGCCTGTCCGTGGTGCGGATCGTGTCGGCGAACTCGACGGGCAAGCCGTCGTCGATCGCGACCGTGGTGCTCCAACACATCTGAGATCCACATCACAAGTGAGTCTTTGGCGACCGGCATACCAGCATGGTTGCGGGGGACCGCATTTGCCTGGCAAGGTGCACACATACGGCCTGATCAAGGCGCGTGCAGATGACGTGCCTCGTGCAGCCGTATCTTTCGCGATCCGTCATCGCGTGATGCGGATTCGCGCACAACACAATCACCTTGCCTGCCGCCGGATGTCTTTCCCGAGCGGCCTGCCGGATGAGGGAAAGGATCGACTCGATCGTGGTAACTCAAACAGCAAACAAGAACGCCCAAATCACAAAGACCGAAATCCCCAAGAGCGACAACCAGGCGCGCGGCGTCGACGTGTACCGAACCCGTCTCGCCCACCGCAGCCAGATCGAACCGCGTCCCCACAACACCGTGTGGGGCAGCATGGGGAACCCCGGGCCGTTGTCGGCACCCGAACTGCGTCACTACGCCGACCGTGGCTACCACACCGAGAACAAGGTGTTGTCGGCCGCGGACATCGATGCATGCCTGAGCGAGGTCGCCGACATCACCGATCGTCTCGGGGAGGACGACCGGGTGATCCGCGAGTCCTCCAGCGGCGACGTGCGTTCGCTGTTCGCGGTGCACAAGCTCAGCGACCTGATCGCGGAGATCTGCGACCGCGAGGCGATCCGCGGTGTCGCAGAACAGATCCTGGACGACGAGGTGACGATTCACCAGAGCCGGATCAACCTGAAGCCGGGCTTCGCCGGAGGGCCCTTCTACTGGCACTCCGACTTCGAGACCTGGCACGCCGAGGACGGGATGCCCGCCCCGCGAGCACTGAGCGTCTCGTTGGCGCTCACCCCGAACCTGTCCACCAACGGTCCGCTGATGATCATCCCCGGATCGCATCGCCGCTTCGTCAGCTGCGTGGGCGCGACACCCGATGGCTACCACCGGGAATCGCTGACCTCGTACCGGCCGCCGTTCGGTACGCCGGAAGAGGAAGATGTCGCGACGCTCGCCGACGAGCTCGGGATCGACACGATCACCGGACCGGCAGGGTCGGCGCTGTATTTCGACTCCAACTGCCTGCACGCCTCGAGCGGCAACATCACGCCGTACCCGCGAAGCAACCTCTTCGTCGTGTTCAACGCGAAGTCGAATGCGCTCCAGGAGCCGTTCGGCGGGACCGCACCGCGACCGGATCACCTGGCGCACAGGTGATCTGACCTCGATGAGGGAGGTGCGCGGAGCGTCCACTCCCGCTGCCTGAGGTGCGAGCGAAGTGTCCACTCCTGCTGCCTGAGGTGCGAGCGAAGCGAGCCACGAAGGCCTGGTGAGAATCTCGCCAGGCCTTCGTGGCTCGTCGCTATCGCTCCTCGCACCTCAGGCAGCAGAGGGGATGCGCTGCGTCAGAACCCCGCCGACGACCCCAGCTCCGGGGCGGGGCCGGCGAAGTAGTGCTCTCCGTCGAACCGGGCCGGGAGGCCGGCGGCGAGGTACGTGCCGACCCCCGGCTGATCCAGCTCGGTGAACAGCGGATTCCGCTGCAGCACTCCGGATTCGACGACCTCGTCGAACGTACGGTACCGCTCCGACAACACGGCGCACTTCGACAGGGCGTCCTCGACCTCGGCGGTGGTGTGGCGTTCGAACCACGCGGCGAACAGCGGCGTGAGGATCCCGCGGTGGGTGTAGCGGTCGGCTTCGGTGGTGAAGTCGGCACCGAGTGCTTTCTCGATCGCGGCCACCGCGTCGCCGGTCTCGGTCATGGCGACCAGATCCCGGAAGTGACGCGGGGTGAGGGCGACGAGCATGAAGCGACCGCCGTCAGCGGTGACGAAATCCGTTCCGTACGTGCCGTACACGTCGTTGCCGGTGGCCGGGCGGCTGCCGCCGCCGAGCTGCGGTTCGGTGAGGTAGCCGAGCGTCCCGGCGATCGCGAGGGCGGTGTCCTCGAGAGGCAACGTGATCTGGGCTCCGGCACCGGTCTGGTCGCGGCGTCGGACCGCGGCGGTGATCGCCAGCGCGGCGTACAGGCCGCACGCCACATCCCACGCGGGGAGGGCGTGGTTGACGACGCCGGCGTAGTCGGTGGGGCCGGTGATCGACGGGAAACCCAGTGCCGCATTGACCGTGTAGTCGACGCCGGGGGTGCCGTCGGTGCGTCCGAGTAGTTCGAGGGTGATGACGTCGGGGCGCTTGGCGGCCAGCGTCTCGTGACTCATCCACGCGCGCCCGCCGGCGTTGGTGACGAGAATGCCGCCACCTGGACCGCTCTCGGTGACGAGATCCTGGATCAGCTTCTGCCCCTCGGGCTCCCGGAAGTTCGCGGTCACCGACTTCTTGCCCCGGTTGAGGCCGGTCCAGTAGATGGAGTTGCCGTCGGCGGTGACCGGCCAGCGGTTGGTGTCGGCGGCACCGCCGACGGGGTCGACGCGGATCACCTCGGCGCCGAGCTGGGACAGCGTCAGACCGCACAGCGGGGATGCGACGAAACTCGACACCTCCACGACGCGGAGTCCCTCGAGGGGGCGGGGGTTGGTGCTCATGAGCGAAAGATCCTCCGGGAACTGGGTGTTCGGGTCAGGCCATCAGGACGTGATAGCGCCAGTCGAGGACGTCGCGGTCCCCCGGGTCGTCGGTGTCACCGTGGGCGACGACCTTCGACCTCAGGCGCAGGACACCGCCGCCTCCGGCGAGCGGCGTCGCCTCCTCGACCTCGATCTCCGAACTCAGGGTGTCGCCCTCGCGGACGGGTCCGGTGTGGTCGCACGAGTCCCAGGCCACCACGGTGACCAGGTTCGGCAGGGCGCGGTTGGCCTGCGACAGAGCGAGTCCGATGGTGTGTCCGCCGTAGACGAGTCGGCCGCCCGCGGCCTTGCCCGCCACCCGCTCGTCATGGTGGGTCGCCGCGATGTTCAGCGACAGGCGCGCGAGCTCCGGTGCGCTGGAGACGACGTCGGCGCTCGAACGGTAGACGCGTCCGGCCAGGTCGGGGGAAAAGTGCCGGCCGCTGACCGATGACCGGAAGGTGGCGAGATCCCAATCGGGCAACGCCGGCTCGGCCTCGTCGCCGGGCCCGATGGTGCTCAGATCGTCGGCGTGCACGGTGCGACCGGGGTCGGCGTCCGGGGACAGCGGCAGCATCGCGCAGCGGTAGAAGTCGAGGACCGTCGCGCCGTTCTGGTCGGTGGTGACCATGTGCAGCGCGGCCAGACCGGTCGGGGCGCGGCCGGGCTTGGACTTGTTCTCCCGCAACCCGACGACCTCGGTCACGGTGGTGAGCGTGTCGCCGATCTTGGGGTAACTCAGGAAACGCAGCCCGCGGTAGAACAGGTTGGCCTTGACGTGATGGGTGGCCAGGGTCGACTGCCCGATCGCGACGTCGGTGACCAGTCCCGGATGAGCGAGCGTGCCGCCCTCGCCGACAACCTGGCCCAGGACGCGGACCGCCAGATGCGCATCCAGTGAAAGTCGCAGTCGGTCACCGAGAATCGCCTGATGGGAGGCGGCGAGACCGGACGTGAGTGTCAGTGACGGGGCGTCGTCGAAGACCTGACCGTGGGTCAGTTCGTCGAAGTAGGGTCCGCCGACCGCGATCGCCTCAGTCATCGACCGCCGCCTTCGCGAGGACGCGGCGAGCGGAGACGGCGAGGGCCTCGTCGAGCATCCGGCCGTCGAGCTCTGCGGCACCTGCGCCCGCGGCGGCCGCCTTCTCCAGCGCCTCGAGTACGCGTCGCGCATCCTCGACGGCGTCGGCGTCCGGGGTGAAGATCTCGATGGCACTTGCCAATTGCGCGGGGTGGATCACCCAGGTGCCATCGAAGCCGAGGTCGCGGACCCAGCGCTTGGCGTCGCGGAAGGTGTCGTCGTCGGCGATGGTCAGGTGGGGGCCGTCGACCACATCGACACCCGCGGCGCGGGCGGCGAGCAACACCGAGTCCTGCACGACATGCCAGGTCTGCATGGGCAGGCCCGACGCGCGGCCCAGCGACGCACCGAGGTCGGCGTACCCGATCAGGACGGCGTCGAGACGGTCGGTCGCCGCGCAGATGGCCGCGGCGTCGCGGATGCCGCGGGGAGTCTCGAGCAGTGCCTGGAGACGGACCGAGGAGTCGCCGAGTTGCTGGTCGGCCTCCTGGAGGTCGCCGGGGGTGTCGGCCTTCGGGAGTACCACCGAGGTCAGGTTCGGCATCTGCGCGCACGCCGCGAGATCGTCCGATGCCCACGGGGTGTCGATGGCGTTGATGCGCAGCGAGACCGCGCGATCGGCGCCGAACTCGGCGACGAGTTCGGCAGCGGCGGCGCGTGCGGTGTCCTTGTTGGCCGGGGTGACCGCGTCCTCGAGGTCGAGGACCACCTCGTCTGCGATCGAGGCCAGCGCCTTGCGTGCCTTGCGGTCGTCGGAGGCCGGGGCCACCAGAACGCCTCGTCTTCTCTGCACCATTGCTCCCAAATGATCGTGACAACCCGGATGTCGGGTTCAAATGTGCGGCCAAAGTGTGCCGCCACGGTTGTATCAGACCTGGATGTCTGTTGGGAAGGTTGACATAGGTACGGCCGATGGACAAAATGGCCGTACAAATCAGCCCGACCACGAAGATCACAGGTGAGCCCCTTCATGAGCACGCTGTCAGCCGAAGAATCCCTCCTCGTCGAGACCGTTCGGCGATTCGTCGACCGCGAGGTCAAGCCGACCGTGCAGGAGGTCGAGCACGCCAACGAATACCCCGAGAAGTGGATCGAGCAGATGAAGCAGATCGGGATCTACGGCCTGGCCGTGCCCGAGGAGTACGGCGGCTCGCCGGTCTCGATGCCCTGCTACGCGCACGTGACCCAGGAACTCGCCCGCGGCTGGATGAGCCTCGCGGGTGCGATGGGCGGCCACACCGTCGTCGCCAAGCTGATCACGCTGTTCGGCACCGAGGAGCAGAAGCAGAACTACCTGCCGCGGATGGCCACGGGCGAGATGCGGGCGACGATGGCCCTGACCGAACCGGGCGGAGGCTCCGACCTGCAGGCGATGTCGACCGTCGCCAAGGAGGACGGCGACGAGCTGGTCATCAGCGGCGCCAAGACCTGGATCAGCAATGCCCGACGCTCGGGACTCATCGCGCTGCTCTGCAAGACCGATCCGGCGGCCCAGCCGCGACACCGGGGCATCTCGATCGTCCTCGTCGAACACGGTCCCGGACTGACGGTTTCGCGCGACCTGCCCAAGCTGGGTTACAAAGGCGTGGAGAGCTGTGAGCTCTCGTTCGACGGCTACCGCGCTCCCAAGTCGGCGATCCTCGGCACGGTGCCCGGCAAGGGCTTCGGACAGATGATGAAGGGTCTGGAGACCGGGCGTATCCAGGTCGCCTGTCGCGCACTGGGTGTCGCGACGGCCGCCCTCGAGGACTCGCTGGCCTACGCGCAGCAGCGTGAGTCCTTCGGCCAGCCGATCTGGAAGCACCAGTCGATCGGGAACTACCTCGCCGACATGGCGACCAAGCTGACCGCGGCCCGGCAACTCACCTGGCACGCGGCCGAGCAGTACGACAAGGGCGAGCGCTGCGACATGGAGGCCGGCATGGCCAAGCTGTACGCCTCCGAGGTTGCGATGGAGATCGCCCTCAACGCGGTTCGCATCCACGGCGGTTACGGTTACTCCACCGAGTTCGACGTCGAGCGGTATTTCCGCGACGCACCGCTGATGATCGTCGGTGAGGGCACCAACGAGATCCAGCGCAATGTGATCGCCGCGCAGCTCGTGGCGCGGGGCGGTATCTGACGGCGAAGGTTCGTCGGCAGCGGTGGTACTCGAACAGGGGAGTGGGATGGGCGAGGTCGGGCAGTCCGAGCCGGCATACAAGGTGCTGGCCGCCGAACTGCGTTCGCACATCGCGCAGGGTCGCTACAAGGGAGGCGTCCGGCTGCCCACCGAGTCCGAGCTCTCGCAGGAAAATGGGCTGAGCAGGCAGACGGTGCGCCGCGCCTTCCTCGAGCTGGTCACCGAGGGTTCGGTGTACCGGGTGCCCGGTCGAGGAACCTTCGCGACCGAGAACGCCGGTCAGTATCTACGGCAGCTCGGCTCGATCGACGACCTGATGAACCTGTCCACCGACACCGAGATGCAGGTCCTCGAATCTCCTTCGCGCCGAGTCGATCTCGAGGCCGCCGGGCGTCTGCGCCTCGACACCGACGTCGTCTACCGGATCGTGTTCCAGCGAATCCACGACGGTGTGCCGTTCGTGGTCACCACCGTCTCGTGGCCCGAGTCGGTGGCGCGGCTCGTGATCGACGCGCCCGAGGTGCAGGCCGGGGCGACAAGCGATTCCACGATGATCGGCCTGCTCGAACCGCATCTGCAGTATCCGATCGAGGAATGCGCACAATCGATCACGGCCACCACCGCCGACGCCGGGACCGCGCGGCGTCTCGGTTGTCCGGAGGGGCATGCCGTGCTGCGCGTCGACCGGTTCTACACCGACTCGCGGGGGCGGGCCGTCGAACTCGCGGTCAGTTACTTCCTGCCCGAGCACTACACCTACCGCGTGACGCTTCGCCGCAGCGGCCTATGAGGTGGACGCGACCGTGAGGTGCGCGAGACGAGAGTGGCCCGACAGTCGAGGACTGCCGGGCCACTTCGTGTTTCGCGAGGATCAGTTGGCGGCGGGTGCCGGTTGCTCCTCGACGATGCTCGATGCCTTTGCCTTGGTGGGGATCAGCAGGGTGATCGCCACGCCGACGAAGGCGGCGGCGGCCGCGATCACGAAGCACCAGGTGAACGTCGACTCGTCGGGAACCTCGGTGCCGCCCAGCGAGATGGTCGCGCTGGCCAGGACGAG
This sequence comes from Gordonia sp. GN26, assembly GCF_054823965.1. NCBI lineage: Bacteria > Bacillati > Actinomycetota > Actinomycetes > Mycobacteriales > Gordoniaceae > Gordonia > Gordonia sp. GN26. The sequence continues at coordinate 83,588 of NZ_JSYC01000151.1, forward strand.
GGCCATGACGGCGGAGGCGACGGTGGTGCCCAGCGAACGCATCAGGCCGTTCAGGCCGACAGCCGCGCCGGCCTCGGTCGGCGGCACCGAACCCATGATCAGGGTCGGCATGGCCGCGTAACCGATGCCCACGCCGATGGCGCAGATGATCGAGGCCAGCATCAGCTTCCACGCCGAGTCCATGAGGAAGAAGGCGAAGATGTAGCCGGCGCCGAGGATGGTCGCACCGATCGCCAGGGTGAACTTGGCGCCGATCCGGTTGATCAGCAGGCCCGAGAGCGGCGCGAAGAACATCATCATCAGACCGCCGGGTGCCATCCACAGGCCCGCGGCCAGGATCGACTGTCCCAGGCCGTATCCGGTCGCCTCGGGCAGCCGCAGCAGCATCGGCAGGATGATCGCCTGCGCCATCATGCCGAAGCCGATGGCCGCGGCCGCGATGTTCGTCAGCAGCACGGCCGGGCGGGCTGACGTCCGCAGGTCGACCAGCGGCTCCTTCTGACGGAGCTCGAAGAAGCCCCACAGAACCAGCACTGCGAGGCCGCCGAGGCCCAGACCGAGCGTGCCGCCCGAGGTCCAACCCCAGTCGTTGGCCTTCGAGACGGCGATGAGGAAGGCCGAGAGTCCGATGGCCAGGCCGACGGCGCCGGGGACGTCGAGGCGTCCGCCGGCGGCGGTGTTCACGCGGGGGAGGAAGACGAGGACGGCGACCACGATGAGCACGCCGAGGCCGGTGGCGACCCAGAAGAGAGCGTGCCAATCCCAGGTCTGGACGATCCAGGCCGACAGGGGCAGGCCGATGGCGCCACCGACGCCGAGGGTCGCCGACATCGCGGCCACGGCCATGGACGTGATGCGCGGCGGGGTGATCTCGCGGATGAGGCTCATGCCGACCGGGATGAAGCCCATCGCCAGGCCTTGGACGCCGCGTCCGATGATCAGCGGGATCAGGGTGTCGCCGAGTGCGCAGAGCAGCGAACCGAGGGTGAGCAGCGCGGCGCTCGCGAGCAGGACGCGCTGCTTGCCGAACATGTCGCCGAGGCGGCCGGCAATCGGCATCGCGACGGCTGCTGCGAGCAGCGTGGCGGTGATGATCCATGAGGCATTGCCGATCGAGGTCCCGAGGAGACGCGGCAGATCCGGCTGGATCGGGATGATCAGGGTCTGCATCAGCGAGGCGACGAGACCGCCGAAGCAGAGCACCACGACGCTGATGACAGCGCCGGCGGGTGCCTTGTCCGCCGCGGCTGCGGCCTGGTCGTCGGCAGGCGCCTGACCTTGTACGTGGCTCATATCTGAGACCTCCTTCGAGGTATGCAGCATACATATGTAACGTACATAGGCAAACCGGACAGTAGATTGTCCTGGTCGAATGTGATGGAGGAGACATGTCCGAGGACCACGCGCCGTGGCAATCGCCGGTGCACCGAGACCTGGCGGCCGAATTGCTGCGCATGTCCCGGCGGCGGAGTCTCGTGCATCCATCGGTGGGACTGGAGAAGTCGGCTTTCGCGATCCTGTGGGTTCTGTCCGACGGGCGGCCGCGGACCCTTCGTGAACTGACCGAGGAACTAGAGCTCGAACAGTCGACGGTGAACCGACAGGTGAACGCCGCGATCAAGCACGGCTACCTCGAGCGTTTCGAGGTGGAGGACTCGCTGTCCAAGCTGATCCGCCCCACCGAACTGGGTCGGGAGGCCTTCAAACGCGACGGACTGTTGCGCGCCCAACGGTTGGAGCAGGTCTTCGCCGACCTTGCGCCGGGCAGTCCCGAGGCGCTGCTCCATGAATTACGGGCGTTCAACGACGCCTATGAACGGACGCAGGACCGGCACGGGACCGGTGAGCGGAACGAGAAGAGCGATGAGGGATTGAAGAGAGGGCTGGCATGAGCACTGGGGGCCGTACGTACGTGGTGACCGGATCGGCGTCGGGGATGGGGGCGGCTGTCGCCAAATCCCTGTGCGGGGAGGGCCACACGGTGATCGGCGTCGATCTGCGGGACGCCGATGTCGTCACCGACCTGTCGACCCCGCACGGTCGGCAGAAGGCTGCGGAGGAAGTCCTGGTCAAGGCCGGCGGGAAGCTCGACGGTGCGGTCCTCGCCGCCGGAATGGGGCCGACCAAGGGGCGTGAGCGGATGATCACCGAGGTCAACGTCCTCGGCGTCACCGACCTGCTGACCGCCTGGCGTCCGGCGCTGGCCGCTGCCGACAAGGCGAAAGTGGTTGTCTTCGGCTCCAATTCGACGACGGTGACACCGCTGGTGCCGCGCGGCGCGATTCGCCGGCTCATCAACGGCGACACGGTCGGTGCCACCCGGCAGATCCTCCGGCGTCGTGGCGTCACCGCGCCGGTCGCCTACGCGGCGTCGAAGATCGCGGTCACGCAGTGGGTCCGCTGGCAGGGCACCAAGCCGGAGTGGGCGGGTGCGGGCATCCGGATCAACGTGATCGCACCCGGCCCGGTGATGACGCCGCTGCTGCAGGCACAGCTCGACAGCCCGCAGGCCAAGGCCGTCACGTCGTTCCCGGTTCCGGTGCGCGAGTTCGGAACCCCCGAACAACTCGCCGCATGGGTGATGACCATGCTGTCGCCCGCCGCCGACTTCATGGCCGGCACCATCATCACCGTCGACGGTGGAACCGAGGCCCTCATGCGAACCCGGGACTGGCCCCGGCCGCTGCCGGTGCGCGGGATTCCGAAGCTGCTGTGGAAGATGTACCGCGCGCCGAAGGACGGGCAGGTCGCCCAGTACTGACAGCAGTATCCAGTACTGCCTGCGACCTGCCCGGCTCGGGTTTCAGTCGGCCTGTTCCGCAGCGTCGAGTTCGCGAAGTACCCGCTCCGCGTTGCGGAAGGCCTCCAGGGCAGCTGGTACACCGACGTATACGGCGGTCTGCAAGAGTGCTTCCTGGATCTCTTCGTCGGTGACCCCGTTGGCCCGTGCGCCGCGCACGTGCGTCGAGAACTCGGTCTGCCTGTTGAGGGCGGTCAGCATGACGAGGTTCAGCAGGCTCCGCGTTCGGCGGTCGAGGCCCTCGCGGGTCCAGATGCCGCCCCAGCAGTACTCGGTGACGAGATCCTGCATGGGCTGACCGAACTCGGTCACCGCCGACAGTGCCTTGTCCACGTAGGCGTCGCCGAGGACGGTTTTGCGCATCGCCAGACCGGCGTCGTAGAGCTCCGAATGCGGTGTCGTGGTCGACGTCGTTGTCATGAGTTGTCTCCTTGATCGAAAAATGTGGGGAATTGCTGAGGGTGGTGTCACAGCGCGGGACCCAGTTGGGTGCCGGGCGGCGTGCGGGCGAGCACCCGCTCGATGTCGTGCGCGGTGTGGCGGAGTAGTCCGGCGATCTCCGGAACCCGTTCGGGCGTCAGTCGGTAGGTGGGTCCTCCCACCCAGATCGCGTACGGCACTGCGCCATTGACCCGAACCGGGCAGGCGACCGAGGCTGCGCCCGGCTCGAGTTCATCTCGTGAAGACGCATACCCGCGTTCCGCGCTCTCGGCGAGCTCCTCGAGGAACCCGTCGAGGTCTCTCCCGCGCGGTGAATCCCGGAACAGGGCATCGGCTTCGAGCTCCTGACGCACTGCCTCGGGATCACCGAGCGAGAGGAACACCTTGCCGGTCGAGGTCGACCACGCCGGTTGCATCCGGGGTACCGCACGGCGTCCGAGCCCGATGTTGTGCGGCGAGGCCGTCTGGGCGAGCACCATCACGGTGTTGGTGCCCTTGATCGGCTGATCGAGTCCGCAGGTCTCCATCGCCTGGGTGGCGAGGGCTTCCAGGAGTCGGTTCACATACGACAGTGCGGTGTCTCGGTCCGACGTGGGGCTGAGCATGAGCAGCACCGACAGGGACATGTGAAAGCGCTTCGTGTCCTCGTTGAGGACCACCCAGTCCTCGGCGGCCAGTGCCAGCAGGATCCGGTGGCAGGTCGCCTTGGGGATCTCGGTGAGCCGGGCGACCCCGGACAGACCGATACCGTTCGGACTCGCGGCGACGGTCTGCAGGACGCGGAGGGTCTTCTGTACCAGCCCGGCATCGGCCACGGGTTCTCCTCAGATCGGGGTGATTACAGGGGAAGCGGGTGTCGTAGGTGTCATTTGTATAGGGCGAACCGCCGATCGCGCAGGAAAGGACGACCGAAAGCGCGCTTGGCCGGGAGCTGGCCCAGGTCGATGTCACCGACCACCAGTTCGTCGCCGCCGTTGTCCTCGGCCGTGGCCACCGTCTCGCCGTCGGGTCCGTAAATGGAGCTGCCGCCGAAGTACTCCTTGGGCCCCTCGATGCCGATGCGGTTGCTGGCCAGCACGTACATGCAGTTGAAGACCGCATGTGCCTTCAGCTCCAGATCGAATGTCTCACGCGAGTACCCGTTGCCGGAGGCGATCGGGATGCCCAGCACGGTGGCGCCCTGAACCGCTGCGGTGCGCGCGAGTTCGGGGAAGTGCCGTTCGTAGCAGATGATCGTCGACACCGGGATGCCGTCGGCGTCGACGACCTCCGGTGACTTGTCGCCGGGGCGGAAGTACGACTTCTCCGGGAAATTGAACGACAGCGGCAGGTGCGACTTGCGGTAGTCCAGGCGGCGTTCACCGCTGACGAAGATGGTCGCGGTGTTGTAGAAGACCCCGGCAGCCGCGGTCTTCTCGAAGATCGACGACACGATGGTCATCCCGTGCTCGCGCGACTTCTCCGCCACCATCGTGTTACTGGGGCCGTCGAGCGGCTCGCCGTAGACCAGGTAATCGGGATCGACGGGCATGGGCGCCACGAAGGGAACCGAGAAGAGCTCTGGCAGCTGCAAGACCTTGACGCCGCGGGCCGCGGCCTGATCGATCAGATCGGCGACGACGGCGAGGTTGGCCTCTCGATCGGAGGTCGGCCGGAGCTGTAGGACGCCGGCGGTGACGATGCCGGGCGTGGACTCCTCGGTGCTGGTCTTATCGGGGGTTGTCATGCGGAAACCTTTGCGAGAGAACGGATGGTGTCAACAGGGTTGGCGCCGAGCGGGAACACCACGGGCACACGGACTCCGGCCGCGCGGTATTCGTCGATCATGTCGGCTGTCTGTGCGGTGGTGCCGTAGGCGGTGACGCGACGGACGAGGTCGTCGGGGACGAGTGGCATGGCCTTGCGGATGTCCTCCGGGCGTGCCGGCCAACCCGCGATCTCCTTCAGGCGGTCGACGAGACCGGGCTCGACGCCGCAGTGGGAACCGATGTGCGGCTGCTGCATCAGGTACATGGTGAGGAACGCCTTGACTGAGTCCTTGGCATCTTCGGGGTTGGTGTCGTCGATCGAGCAGCAGATGATCTGGGTGATGTCGAGATCCTTGGTGAGCGTGCTGCGTTCGCGACCGCGCTGCAACGCGTTCACAGCCTCCCTGGTGTAGCTCGTCGGCATCAGGAAGTCGAGGTAGACCCCGTCGGCGAGTTCTCCGGACAGTTCGAGCATCTTCGGACCGACCGGGCCGGTGTAGATGGGAATGTCGACCGGCTTGTTCTCGGCGTACATCCGGTCGAACCGGATCTTGTCCATCGAGAAGTGCTCGCCCTGGAGCGTCACCTCCTCGTTGGCGAAGAGTGAGCGGCAGATGGAGATGAACTCGCGCATCGTGCCCAGCGGCTTGCGGATGGGGGCACCGACCTTCGATGCGATCGGTTCCCACCACGCACCGACGCCGAGAATGATTCGCCCAGGGGCGATCTCGTCGAGGGTCTTGAAGGTGACGGCAGTGAGGGCCGGATTGCGGGTCTTGTTGTTGATGACACCCGAGCCGATGCGGACCTGATGGGTGCGGTCGGCGAGAAGGGCCATGACGCTGATCGCGTCTCGGGTCAAGCGGCCTTCGGCCACCCACAGGCTGTCGAAGCCTGCTTCGTCGGCGACATCGGCAATGGCCTTCGTCTCGTCCAGAGTGAAACGTTCACCGAGGTGAACTCCAAGGGGAATGGTCACATCACACCTCACAGTCGATGGGTAGGGATGAATCGAATCGATCGGCGGGGCGCGGGGTCGGTGTTCGATCCCGCAGCGTCGTCCGAGATTGGTACCGGCCGTGTCCGTACCGTTCCACCAGTTCACCGTCGCGGACGAGCTGCTCTCCGCGCGAGAAGACGTGGCGCGGTGCTCCGCTGACCGACATACCCTCGTAGAGGGTGTATCCGGCGCGGGAGCGGTGTCGGTCGGCCGAGATGGTGTGGTCGGCTTGCGGATCCCAGATGACGACGTCGGCATCGGAACCAGGGGCGATGGTCCCCTTGCGGGGGTAGAGCCCGAAGGTCTTCGCCGGGTTGGTCGACGTCATGTCGACGAACCGGTTCAGGTCGAAACGACCTCGTACAACGCCGTGTTCGTAGAGGACCATCAAGCGTTCCTCGGCCCCTGGGACTCCCGGCGGCACGTTCGGGAAGAAACCGCGCCCCTGCGGTTTCTGTGGTGGCAGGTCCTCGGGCTGGTCCATCGTGTAGGTCGCGTGATCGGTACCCACCGACCCCAGGACACCGGTGGCCAGGGCGTTCCACAGTGGCTCCTGGTGACTGCTCTCCCGGATGGGAGGCGAGCAGATGTACTTGGCCGCTTCGAAATCCGCCTGCGAGTAGTCCTCGTACCCCGTTACGAGGTAGTGCGGACACGTTTCGCCGAACACGGGACGTCCGCGACTCTGTAGGGCCTGGATCTCGCCGACGCCGTCGGCCGAGGACACATGGACGATGAACAACGGTGTGTCCACCCACTCGGCGATCGTCGCCGCGCGCACGATGGCCTCGCGCTCGGCGGCGGCCGGATGGCCGTGCATGTGATGGTGCTCCTCGGTCTTGCCCTCTTCGATGAGTGCGTCGACGGCGGCGTTGACCATATGGCCGTTCTCGGCGTGCACCATGGGGAGCACCCCGAGTGCTTTGGCCTCGGTGAACCCGCGGATGAGCACGTCGTCGGGCACCATCAGCCCGGTGTAGGCCATGAAGAACTTCCAGCTGGTGGCGCCGAATTCCTCCGTCAGATGCCGCAACTGGTCGAACGAATCGTCGGAGTTCGCGGTCGCCGGCACCATCAGGTGGAAACCGAAATCGATCATCGAACCCTGTTCTGCGGCCGTCCGGCGACGGTGGAAGGCGTCGATCAGGCTCTCGCCGGGGAGTCCGCGGACGAAGTCGACGAAGGTGGTGGTGCCGCCGGCCGCCGATGCGGCGCTGCCGGTGCGGAAATCGTCGGCGGTCCGGGTGGTGCCCTTGAGGTTGTGGTGCTCGAAGTGGGTGTGGGTGTCGATCCCGCCGGGAAGGACATAGTGGCCGTCGGCGTCGATGACGCGGTCCGCGGTCCACCCGTCGTCGACGCCCAGGGCGGCGATCTTGCCGTCGGCGATCAGCACGTCGGCGCGGAAGGTGTCCGTGGCGGTCACCACGTGACCGCCGCGGATGATGAGACTCTCTGTCATCGAACCACTCCCACGGCGTCGTCGGCGTGGACGAGTGCCTCGTCGAGGATCGACAGCGCGAGGTCGATCTCCTCCGCGGTGATGATCAGCGGCGGTGCGAGCCGGATGACACTGTCCTGGCGGCCGATCCACAGACCGCGCTCCTTGGCAGCCTTCACGACGGCGACGCCGGGGGTGGACTGCTCGGGTGTTCCCTTGAACGGGATCAGCGGGGATCCGTCGGCTGCCACGAGATCGATGCCCCACATCAGACCGAGACCCCGAATGCCGCCGACGCTGGGGTGGCGTCGCGCCAACTCCTCGAGGCCACGCTGCAGGCGCGCACCCTGGATCGCCGCATTCTCCACCACACCTTCGGATTTCATGATCTCGATGGACGCGACGGCGCTGCCGCAGGCGAGCGGGTGCCCGGCGTAGGTGAGACCGGCCGGCAGGGCGATGTCGCGGAGGGCGTCGCGGATGTGCGCGCCCACGATCGTGGCACCGAGCGGGACGTAGCCGGAGTTGATGCCCTTGGCTGTGGTGAGGATGTCGGGCACGACGCCGAACTGCTCGATGCCGAACCAGGTGCCGAGTCGGCCGAACCCGACCATCACCTCGTCGCAGATCAAGAGGATCCCGTGCCGATCACACACCTCGCGAATGGATTTGAGGTAACCGGGCGGGGGAACGATGGGCCCGTTGGTGCCGGTGACGGTCTCCATGATCACCGCGGCGACGCTCCCGGGGTCCTCGTACTGGAGGACCTCTTCGAGATGGGCAGCGGAGTAGCGGGGGTCGTCCGGGTTTCCCCCACCCGGTACATAAGGGTCGAGCATGCGCACGACACCCGGCGTGGTCAGGGGTTCCAGCCCCCACCGGCGCGAATCGCCGGTCAGTGTCATCGCCCCGGCGCTGGCGCCGTGGTACGAGCGGTATCGGGCCACGACCTTGTGCCGGCCGGTCACCGCGCGGGCGATGGCGATGGCGGCTTCGTTGGCTGCGGCGCCGCCAGTGGTGAAGAAGCTGGAGGTGAGGTTGCCGGGAGTGAGGGCGTCGAGTTCGAGAGCCAGCCGGCTACGCGCCTCGTTCGCGAACGTCGGACCGATGAAGCACGACTTGCGGGCCTGCTCGGCGATCGCCTCGACCAGCCGCGGATGCTGGTGACCCAGATTGAGATTCACGAGCTGGGACAGGAAGTCGAGGTATCTGTTGCCGTTGCTGTCGACGAACCAACAGCCGGCGGCGTCGACGACGGTGATCGGGTCCGGGCCCGACTGCTTCGACCATGAGGTGAGCACGTGGTCGCGGTGGGCGCGGGCGATCCAGTCGGTTCCTTCCTGCGTCGTGGGCGTGAGCGTGCCGCTGCTCGTCATGGGGGCCTCCAAGGGGGGTCTGGTTCAGCTAGTGAACCGCTGTCTCAGTGGGATGTGAGCAGCTTGGACTGGTTCGGTTTCGACCTTGTTACACAGTGGTTTCCATTCCGTACTGGATGAAAATCACTGCTGTGCAACCACTTCGGTAGACGCCCTGACCTGGGCCGATGGGCTTGAAACCCAGTGTTCACAAATGGGCAACCTCCGCTAAACGACCGGAACGTTGACTCATCCACCGAACCGAGATCGCGCTCAGTGAACCGACGCTGGGCGCGATGGCTCGGCTGTTTCCTCTCTCGCCCCAGCGACCCCCGGGGCGATCCCCCTCGACAGAAGGACAACGCGATGAGAAAGCTGCCTTTACGTGCCCTGGTGACCGTTTTCGGAGGCGTCCTGGCACTCAGCGCCTGCGCAACGACCGATGAGGGCAACGGTGATGTGGTGACCGTGGCGACGTCGGCCAACTACGCCCCATTCACAATGGTCGAGACCTCCGGTGACCTGACCGGTTACGCGATCGACATCGCCGAGGAGATGGGCGAGCGCATGGGCGCCACGGTCAAGTTCGAGAAGGTCGACTACAAGTCCCTGCTGCAGGGTGTCACCACCGGTCGCTACGACATGTCCGACGGTTCGGTGGTGTTCACCGAGGAGCGCGCGAAGCAACTCGACTACACCCACCCGGTTGCGTCGAGCGGATCGGTGGCGATGGTCCGGGCCGCCGACAAGGCGAAGATCACCGGTCTCGACTCGTCGCTGGCCGGCCTTCGGATCGGCGCCGTCGACGGCAGCGTGCAGCAACAGTGGGCGCTGGCGAACAAGGCCGACCTCGGGTATTCCGACCTCGTTGCCTATGCAGGACCGTCGCAGGCGATCCTGGACCTGAAGAACGGCCGCATCGACGCGATCGTCTACGACACCATCAACGCGCTGTACTACGCCCAGAAGAACCCGGCCGACGGCGTCGCCCCGGTCGGCGACTCGGTCAATCCCTCGATCGTGGCCGCGACCACCAAGAAGGGCAACACCGAGCTGCTCGACCGCGTCAACAAGGCCCTGACCGAGATGTACTCCGACGGGACCATCGGATCGCTGCAGATGGAGTGGTTCGGTCAGGCACTCCCGACCCCGACCTCGCTGGATGCGGCCAATCCGTTCCCGGTCGCGCCCACCAAGTCGGACCAGTAGTCCGCGGACCGGGTTGGTGACGAGATGACATTCGACGCACAGGTATGGGGCGAGTACCTCGGTGCGCTCCTGGACAGTCTGTGGGCGACCATCTGGCTGTTCCTCGGGAGCATGGCGATCGGTACGGTCGGTGGCGCACTGCTCGCGTTGATGCGCACCACCCCGGTGTGGCCGTTGCGCGCCGTGTCCATCGCCTTCACCTGGGTTTTCCGCGGCCTCCCGCCGTTGGTGATCCTGTTCTTCACGTACTTCGGACTGCCCGCGCTCGGAGTGGCCCTGACGCCGATGGCCGCGGGAATCCTGGGCCTCGGTCTGACCGCCGCGGCCTACACCGCGGAGATCTTCCGAAGTGGGTTGTCCGCGGTCGACCGCGGACAATGGGAGGCCGCGCAGGCCCTGGCGATGACTCCGACGCACTACATGTGGCGGGTCATCGCACCCCAGGCCTTCCGTGTCAGCATTCCGCCCTATTTCAGCAACGCCATCACCGCACTGAAGGCGACGTCACTCGCGAGCACCATCACGGTCGCCGAGATCACCGGAACCGCGAACAGGTTGATCAGCACCACCTTTCAGCCGCTGGAGATCCTGACGATCGTCGCGATCATCTACCTGCTTCTGAACACGGTGCTGGTGTTGTTGCAGTTCCTGTTCGAGCGTGCGTTCGCACTGAAGTCATGAGCACGGTGGTCGCGAGCACCGGAATCATGCGAGCCGAAGGAGTCCTGGCATGACCACACCCATCATCGAGATCTCTGGCCTACGAAAGAGTTATGGAGATCGCGAGATCCTCCACGGCGTCGACCTCACCGTGAACCAGGGCGAGGTGGTCGCCCTGATCGGGCCGTCGGGCGCGGCGAAGACAACTCTGCTTCGTTGCCTGAACCTGCTCGAGACACCGAGCGCAGGGACCATCGACATCCTGGGCAAACGTGTTTCCGGGCCGGATGCGAAGGGGCAGCAGAAGCACCTCCGGGGACGCGATCTCCGCGAGTTGCGTCGCGATGTCGGCATGGTTTTCCAGTCCTTCAACCTCTTTCCACACATGAGTGTGATCGAGAACGTCATGGACTCGCCGGTGAATTCATTGGGGCAGCCGCGGGCGGAGGTACGTGCCCGGGCGATCGAACTGCTGGAGGAGGTCGGCCTCGGGGACCGAATCGACGCCTACCCAGGCCAGCTCTCCGGTGGGCAGAAGCAACGTGTGGCCATGGCGCGGACGCTCGCCATGCAACCGCGCGTGGTCCTCTTCGACGAGGTCACCTCCGCGGTCGACCCGGAGATGAAGGCCGAGATTCTGCTGGTCATGAAAAGGCTTGCCACGAAGGGGCTCACGATGATCAGCGTCACGCACGAAATGGGATTCGCCGAGCAGGTCTCCGATCGGGTCGTCTTCATGGAACAGGGGCAGATCGTTGCCCAGGGCGGCCCGGAGCTCATCGCCAAGCCGCCCACCGCGCGACTGGCCCGATTCGTCAACGCCGTCGTCGATCCGGTCGGCGTGGCGATCGCTCAGGATCAAGCGAAGGACGAGGAGTCTCCCGAAGGGGGTTAATCGGCCGACTTCTCCGTACGTTCGGGCGCTGTCAGGTGGTGCCGGTCGTCGGGGCGGATGGTCAACGCTGCCACGAGAATTCCGACGACGACGCCCACGAGCGTGTCGCCGACCCGGGTGGCCGCGATGCCGGTGCCGGCGGGATGGCCGATCGAGGTCACCAGTAGTGCCATGGCGGTGACGAAGGTGGAGGCCAGCGCGTAGTTGCGGGTCACCGTCAGTTCCGCGGCGGTCTGGCAGGCCACGACCATCACGACGAGTGGCCAGTAGCCGAGTCCGGCGAAGATCAGTGCGGCCGCGAGCAGTGCGCCCGCGGTGTTTCCGAGTAGACGTTGGATGCCTCGCTGAACGGCGTGGCCGTAGTTCACGCCCTGCAGGGTGGCGATCGTGCCGAGTATTGCCCAGAGCGGGTGATCCAGTCCGACGGCGACCGCGAAGATGCCGGCGATCAGCGATGCGACGGCCACACGAGAGGCGCTGAACCAGAATGTCTTGTCCGTTGCGGCGCGGAGGTAACCGGGGGCCGGGGCCGTGACCGGCAGAGGGGCGTCGGGTGTCCGTGGCGTTCGGATGTCGCTGCGCACCTTGCGGAGTTCGGCTTCCAGTCGCGCGAAGTCGTCCTGCCGGGACAGTCCGGATTCGCGCCCGTCGAGGGTGTTCTCGGCGGCGTCGAGCAGTGCGATCAGTTCGTGGACGTGTGCGTCGACGCGTCGGCGCGGGGTGAGCGCGATGGTTTCCCGGGCCCGGGTGATCGCCGCTCGTGCGGCCGGAACCGCCTGATCTCGGTGCTGTTCGGTTGCCGACACGGCGGCGAGAGCGCGTGCCACCGCCACCCGGGAAGGGCTGTGCGGATGGGACAGCGAGGGGGCCATGGCGACGGCCCAGCCGACGAGGCCGCCCAGCGCGGCGGCCCCGGTGACGGAGGCGGCGTCGGCCCAGGTGTCCGCGAACCCGGCTGCGCCCGCGGCGGCGAAGATCATGACGACGGGGCCGGGCCCGGTGATCCCGAAGACCAAGGTGAGCCAGTAGGCGATACCGGCGCCCGCCGAGACCAGCACCACCTGCGTCCAGATGGGCGCGCCCGCGACACCGAGGGCGGCGCCGAACGCCGTGTAGGCGACGATCAGTCCGGCCACACCCGCGAGTTTGCGGGCCAGCCGGGGATAGGGCTCGTAGCGGAGGAACGCGGCGGCGAGGGAACCGAGAGCGGCGAACCCGGCGATCTCGGTCCGGCCGAGCAGGCCGCCGGCAACGAGGACGATCGCGCCGGCAAGCCCGACGCGCACGGCGATCGCCACGGTGGGGTCAGCGCGACGGAACTCCAGCGTGCTGCGCCACGCGACCGGGGACACCGAATGCGCCAATGCCCTGCGCGAATGCTGCAGGCGGCTGCGGTCACGGGTCGAGGCGGGGGAGTCGGGCACCCGTCCACGATAATACTTTCTCGGTAAATTATCTATGAAACATCTGCGAAGGGTTACGATCGGCGCATGTCGGAGCGTTCTGGAGGGTCGTCGGATTATGTCGACCGTGCCCGCCGGGAGTGGGCGGCGCAGTATCCCGACCTCGACATGCGGCCGGTCGATGTCATCGGGCGCATCGTGCGGATCGGTTCGCTGGCCCTCGCACGTTTCGACCGTGACCTCGCTCCCCGCGGGATCACCCGGACCGAGTTCGACGTCCTCGGTGCACTCGCGCGCAGCGACGTACCGCTCCGAGCCAGCGAGGTCACCTCGGTCGCCGGCATCTCCGGGGCCTCGACCACCAAGAACGTGGAGCGGCTGGTCGCGATGGGCTTGGTCGAACGGAAGCGCCTCGAACGCGATGGCCGTGTGGTCCTGCTGTCGCTGACGTCTGCCGGGCGTGCACTCGTCGACGAGGAGTTCCCCCGCCGCATCGAGAGCGAACACCAGATGCTGGACGATCTCGACGACGAGGAGATCGAGACGCTGGTGAACCTGCTCCGGCGGGTGACGCGCAACGTCGAGTGAGCCCGCGGGATCAGAGCCCGACGCGCTCGAGCGCCTCGTCGAACTCCTCCGAGGCCTCCTTCTCGGTCTTCCCGTCGGCGAGCGCCTGCCGGTACACCGCGAACAGCTCGGTGCTGCGTTCGGAGTAGGCCTGCGTCCAGCGTTCGCTGTCCTGACGCCAGTAGCCGATGACGTCGTACGACTCGCGGCCCCACCGCAATTCGCTGCGCAGATGTTTGCGGACGGCTCGCGACTCCGAGGCCTCTCCGGCGAACCAGCAGTACCCGGCGTCCGTGAGATCCAGTGCTGCGACTGTCTCGGCCAGCCGGCTCGGAGTCCGTCCGTTGCCGCCGATCAGCGTGATCGTCTCGACCTTCCGCTCGGGTAGGTAGGCGAGATCGGTCGGCGACGGCACCTCGACCACCACGGTCACGCCGTCGACGACCGGGAGATCCTCGATGATCCGCGCGAGTGCCGGGAGTCCGGCGAGGTCGGCGGCCAGGACGAGCCGGTCTGCACCGGCCGGCGGCGCGAACCAGCTACGCGCGTGCGTCATGACGACCTCGTGACCGGGCTCGGTCCGCTGGGCCCACGTCGTCGCCGGCCCGGCGGCATGGATGACGAAGTCGACGACGACGGTGCCCGCGTCCGGGTCGGCGGCACGGATCGAATAGTTGCGACCGTCCGGCGGGGGATCGATGTCGTAATAGGCCCAGACTCCGTCCCGGCACCCCATATCCGGGGTCGAGCGCTGCGATTCGTATGGGAAATAGATGCCCACCGCCTCGTCGGAGACGTCGGGTAGTCCCAGACCGGGCAGGTCCGCCACGTCGAATGTCAGTCGTCGCAGGTTGGGCGTCAGGTCGTCGACCTCACGGACGCGTGCTCTCGAGTAGCCCATGAGGCCACCCTAACCTCACTATCGGTGGACACCCGGGGTCTGGCCTCTGTTACTAGGATATGCAACCATCTGTGGAGGCCTGTCGGTGTGGAGAGGAGTTTCGATCGTGTCGGAACAATCAGTGCTGGTCCCGTCTGTCCTGACGGAGGAGAACGGGTCGGCGCGATCGCTGATCCTCAACCGTCCGAAGTCGATCAATGCGATCGACCACGAGATGGCCACCGAGATCGCGGAGCGGCTCGACGAATGGGCCGGTGATGACTCGGTCGAGGCCGTCGTCCTCTATGGCGCCGGCGAACGCGGACTGTGCGCGGGCGGCGACATCGTCGCGATCCACCGCGACGCCTCGGCGCTCAGCGGCAATCCCGACTCCACCGACATCGACGCCGAGAACTCGCCGTCGGCAAAGTTCTGGTTCGACGAGTACCGCCTCAACGCTGCGATCTCGAGCTATCCCAAGAGTTACGTCGCGATCATGGACGGCATCGTCATGGGCGGCGGTGTCGGCGTCTCCGCACACGGGAACGTGCGCATCGTGACCGACCGCACCCGTCTGGCCATGCCCGAGGTCGGTATCGGGTTCGTCCCCGATGTCGGTGGTACGCACCTGCTCTCGCGGGTCCCGGACGGGCTCGGCCTGTACGCGGGACTCACCGCGGCCCACCTCCGCGGCGCCGACGCCATCGCCATGGGTCTCGCCGACCACTTCGTCCCCTCCGAGTCGCTGCCGGCGTTCATCGAGGCCATCGGAACGACCGGAGTCGACGCCGCGATCGCGGAGTACGCCACCGAGGCACCCGAGTCCGAGCTCGCCGCACAGCGGGAGTGGATCTCCGAAGCCTTTGCCGCCGAGACCATCTCGGAGATCATCGAACGGTGCCGCGCGGTCGGCACCGAAGCGGCGACCAAGACCGCCGACACCATCGCAGCCAAGAGCCCCACGGCGCTGGCGGTCACGCTGCGCTCGCTGCGCGAGGCCGCGAACGACGCGACCCTCGAGGACACCCTGGTCCGCGAATACCGCGTCTCTCTCCGGTGCCTCCTGCATCCCGACATGGCCGAGGGCATCCGCGCGCAGGTCATCGACAAGGACCGCAACCCGAATTGGGCAGAATTCTCGGAGGCGGGCGTCGACGCGTTCTTCGCGCCGCTGCCGCACGACCTGACGTTCCCTGCCTGACCGACCACCTCAACCGGAAGAAGGACACTCGTGACCGAATACCAGACCATCCTCGTCGAACGCCGCGGCCGCGTCGGCATCATCACCCTCAACCGCCCGAAGGCGCTCAACGCCCTCAACTCCGAGCTCATGAACGAAGTGGTCGGCGTCGTCAAGGAATTCGACGTCGACGAGGCCATCGGTGCCATCGTCATCACCGGTTCGGAGAAGGCGTTCGCCGCCGGTGCGGACATCAAGGAGATGTCGACCAAGACCTACGCCGAGGTCGCCAACCAGCAGTTCTTCGGCGCCTGGGACGAGCTGGCACGCACCCGCACCCCGATCGTCGCCGCGGTCACCGGCTACGCCCTCGGCGGCGGCTGCGAGCTCGCCATGCTCTGCGACTTCATCATCGCCGGCGACAACGCCGTCTTCGGTCAGCCGGAGATCAACCTCGGTGTCATCCCGGGCATCGGTGGCTCGCAGCGCCTCACCCGCGCCGTCGGCAAGGCCAAGGCGATGGACATGATCCTCACCGGCCGCAACATGAAGGTCGAAGAGGCCGAGCGTGCGGGCCTCGTGTCGCGCGTCTTCCCCAAGGAAGAAGCCCTCGCCAAGGCCATCGAGATCGCCGAGGTCATCGCCTCGAAGTCGCTCATCGCGTCGGCCCTCGCCAAGGAGGCCGTCAACCGTGCGTTCGAGTCGGGTCTGACCGAAGGCGTCCGCGCCGAGCGTGGCCTGTTCTACTCGACCTTCGCCACCGACGACCAGACCGAGGGCATGGCCGCCTTCGTCGAGAAGCGGGACCCGAACTTCACGCACCGCTGACAGTTCGCAAAATCGCTGCGTCGCAACCGATCTCGCTCCCTGAGGTGTGAGGAGCGATAGCGACGAGCCTCGACGGGCCTGGTGACGCATGTTGCCAGGCCCTTCGTGACGCTCGCAAGCTCGCTCCTCAGGGGGCAGAGACCGGCGTTCAGGAGAGCGTGCGGAGCACTTCCACCGCCCGGTCGACGAGCGGTGTCCGACGCGCCGCGGCGTAGGCGGCGGCCAGGTCGACGTGGTCGATCGGTGCGGACAGGGGTCGGTAGACGACGCCGGCCACACCGAGAGCCGAGGTCGGCTCGGGCACGATGGCCACGCCGAGTCCCGCGGCGACCAGTGTCACCAGCGTCGACGTCTCCTCGACCTCGTGCCGGATGCGCGGCACGAATCCTGCGCGTTCCGACGTGGCGGCCAGGACTCCGGCGATGACCGACCGGCCGCCACCGACATGTGAGATGAAGTCCTCGCCGCGGAGCTGCGCGATGTCGACCGCCTGGTCCTCGGGGGTCGCGGTGAGCGGATGATCGGCAGGGAGCGCGACGATCAGGCGGTCCGTTCGGATCGACTCCACGTGCAGCCCGTGCGTCTCCACCGGCATCCGTAGCAGGGCCAGGTCGATGTCGCCCGACTCCAGGGCGGCCAGCTGTTCGGGGGCCAGCATCTCCCCGCGGACGCTGACGTCGACGTCGGGCAGCTCGTCGCGCAGAGCTCGCACGAAGCGGGGGAGCAGCGAGTAGGTCGCCGACCCGACGCATCCGATGGCCAGGTTGCCCTGCCGGCCGTCGGCGATACGCTGCGCCCGGCGTCCCGCGGCGTCGACGGAATCGAGGATGGCCTCGACCTGACGGAGGTAGTCCTCGCCGGCGGCGGTCAGCTCGACGCGTCGCGTGGACCGGACGAGCAGGGCGACGCCGAGTTCCTCCTCGAGTTGCCGGATCTGCTGGGACAGCGGCGGCTGGGCGATGTGCAGGCGTTGGGCCGCGTGGCCGAAGTGCAGTTCCTCGGCGACGGCGCGAAAGTACCGCAGGTGGCGCAGCTCCATGCGGCCATCCTACGCATTGATACTCCTGACATATCAAAGATGCCCAAATGGATACTTCTCCATATAGCTGCAGGTACCTAGGCTGGACGCATGGCTACTTCGACTACCGCGGACACGGACATCGTTCTCTGTTCACCCCTGCGCACCCCCGTCGGGCGCATGGGTGGGGCGCTTTCCTCCGTGCCGGTCACCCGCCTGGCAACCGACCTGCTGAAGGAACTGACGACGCGAACCGGCCTCGGCGAGGGCGACATCGACGACGTCATCCTCGGACAGGGTTACGCGAACGGTGAGTCGCCGGCGCTCGGGCGCATCGCGGCCCTCGACGCCGGTCTCGGCGTGGGTGTCCCCGGCATGCAGGTCGATCGCCGGTGCGGTTCGGGCCTGCAGGCGATCCTGACCGCGGCGTCGTCGGTGGCGACCGGCGGCGCGCGTCTCGTGGTCGCCGGTGGTGCCGAGTCGATGTCGAATGTCGAGCACTACGCTCTCGGCCTTCGGTCGGGGATCAAGCAGGGTGGCGTCGAACTGATGGATCGCCTCGATCGCGGACGCCTCACCGCCGGCGGCGAATCGCATCCGGTGCCCGGCGGCATGATCGAGACCGCCGAGAACCTGCGTGCGAAGTACGGCATCTCCCGCGCCGACCAGGACGAGTACGCCGCGCGGTCGCACCACCGGGCCGTCGCCGCACATGAGGAGGGTCGCTTCGCCGACGAACTCGTGCCGGTCACGATCCCCGGACGCCGCGGAAAGCCCGACACCGTCATCGACCGTGACGAGCACCCACGCGCCGACGCCACCGCGGAGTCGCTCGGCAAGCTGCGCCCTATCCGGCTCAAGCTCGACGCGGAGTCCACGGTCACCGCCGGCAACGCATCCGGACAGAACGACGGCGCGGCGATGTGCGTGGTGACCACCCGCGCGGAAGCACAGCGTCGTGGGCTGGAACCCCTTCTCGCCCTGCGTTCCTGGTCCGTGACCGGGTGTGATCCCGAGACGATGGGCATCGGTCCGGTCAGCGCCACCGCCGCTGCCCTCGACCGCGCCGACCTCACTCTCGACGAGATCGACCTGATCGAACTCAACGAGGCCTTCGCCGCACAGGTCCTCGCCTGCCTCGACGAGTGGAAGATCGACGCCGGCGACGAACGGCTGAACCCCAACGGTTCCGGGATCTCCCTCGGCCACCCGATCGGTGCGACCGGCGGTCGAATACTCGCCACCGCTGCCTACGAGGCACGACGCCGCGAGGCGCGCTACGTCCTCGAGACCATGTGCATCGGCGGCGGACAGGGCCTCGCCGCGATCTTCGAGGCGACCCGATGAGCGCCCCGGTGCAGGTACACGCAGTCGTCTCGGGCCGTCCCGACGGTCCCGCGGTCGTCCTGTCGAACTCGCTCGGGTCCACGCATCGCATGTGGGACGCGCAGCTGCCCGCACTCGAAGCGCGGTTCCGTGTCATCCGCTACGACACCCGCGGCCACGGAGAATCCCCGGTTCCGCAGGGGCCGTACACGATCGACGACCTCGCCGACGACGTGATCACCCTGCTCGACCGCCTCGACATCGAGCGTGCTCACCTCATGGGGCTCTCACTCGGCGGCATGACCATGATGCGGGTCGCGGCGCGCAACCCCGAACGGGTCAACCGGGTCGCGTTGTTCTGCACCGGAGCTCAGCTCCCCCCGCGGGAGGCCTGGCTCGACCGGGCGGCCATGGTGCGCGAACAGGGCACCGGTGCCGTCGCCGAATCCGTTGTGCAGCGGTGGTTCACGCCCGACTACATCAGCACCTTCGGGGCCTCCCGGAAGTACCACGAGGACATGGTCGCCGCGACGCCGGCCGAGGGGTACGCCTCGTGCTGCGAGGTCATCGCCGAGATGGATCTCCGCGGCGACCTGCCGTCGATCGCGGCACCGACTCTGGCCATCGCCGGCTCCGACGACCCGGCGACCCCGCCCGCGAAGCTCGAAGAGATCGCCGCCAACGTCCAGAACGGCCGCCTCCTCGTCGTCCCCGACGCGGCCCACCTGGCCAACGCCCAGCAGCCAGACATCATCAACCCCGCGCTGATCGAACACCTGGAGCAGCAATGAGTTACGACAAAGTGGTCGCCTCGGCCGCCGACGCCGTCGCCGACATCCCCGACGGTGCGAGCCTCGCGGTGGGCGGTTTCGGTCTCGCCGGCATCCCGGGATTCCTCATCGACGCACTCCTCGCCCAGGGTGCGAAGAACCTCACCATCGTCTCCAACAACTGCGGCGTCGACGGAGCGGGACTCGGTCTGCTGCTCGAGAACCGCCGCATCGACAAGGTGATCGCCTCGTACATCGGCGAGAACAAGGAGTTCGGACGCCAGTTCCTCTCCGGTGAGGTCACCGTCGAACTCACCCCGCAGGGCACCCTCGCCGAGCGGATGCGTGCCGGCGGCGCCGGAATCGGCGCCTTCTTCACCCCCACGGGCGTCGGCACCCTCGTCGAAGAGGGTGGGCTGCCGTGGCGCTACAACGCCGACGGCACCGTCGCCGAGGCCTCCCCGCCCAAGGAGGTCCGCACCTTCAACGGCAAGCCGATGGTGCTCGAGGAAGCGATCGTCACCGACTACGCACTGATCCGTGCCGCGGTCGTCGACACCGCCGGCAATTGCAGATTCCATGCTGCCGCACGCAACTTCAACCCGCCGGCCGCGATGGCGGGCCGCACGACGATCGTCGAAGCGGAGAAGGTCGTCGAGGTCGGCGAGCTCGGACCCGACGAGATCCATCTGCCGGGCATCTTCGTCCAGCGAGTTCTCGAACTGACCCCGGAACAGGCCTCGCGCAAGGGGATCGAGAAGCGCACCATCCGCGAACGCCCCGCCGTCGCCACCGTTTAGGAGAGCTGCCATGACCTGGAACCGGAACGAGATGGCCGCCCGCGCGGCGAAGGAACTCACCCGCGGCGACTACGTCAACCTCGGGATCGGCCTGCCGACCCTGATCCCCGACCACATGCCCGACGACTCCGGCATCTTCCTGCACGCCGAGAACGGCATCCTCGGCGTCGGTCCCTTCCCCTACGACGACGAGGTCGATCCCGACCTGATCAACGCCGGCAAGCAGACCGTGTCGGTGCTGCCCGGCGCGTCGTACTTCGACTCCGCAGCCAGCTTCGCGATGATCCGCGGCGGACACGTCGACGTGGCCGTTCTCGGCGGCATGCAGGTGGCCATGAACGGCGACCTCGCCAACTGGATGGTGCCCGGCGCGCTCGTGAAGGGCATCGGTGGCGCGATGGACCTCGTCAACGGCGCCGGCAAGGTGATCGTCCTGATGGAGCACGTGACCAAGAAGGGCGAACCGAAGCTCCTCGACCACTGCGCCCTGCCGCTGACCGGTCGCGGGATGGTCAGTCGGGTCATCACCGATCTCGGTGTGTTCGACGTCGCCGGAACGGGTTTCGACGTCGTCGAGTTAGCGCCGGGGGTCGACTTCCACACCGTCGCCGAGAAAACCGGAGCGCCGCTGGTCGATCAGCGCCGCGATGCGGCCAGCTCCGCGCGCGACCGCAGCCCGAGCTTCGCATAGATCCGGGTCAGGTGGTACTGCACCGTCTTCGGTGAGATGAACAGTTCGGCGGCCACCTCGCGGTTCGACAGTCCGCGGGCCACGAGGGCGGTCACCGCCTCCTCCTGCGGGGTGAGCTCGCCGGCGTCCTTCGGTGCGCCGTCGCGGTCGGGCCGTGACGTGATCAGCCCGCCGGCCTTCAGCTCCCGGTCGCACCGTTCGACGAAAGCGGTCGCCCCCAGGGACAGGTAGAGCTCACGGGCAGTACCGATGACGGTGTCGGCGGCGCGTCTCTTGCCGGCCCGGCGCAGGGTCTGCCCGTAGGCGAAGTTGACCCGGGCCTGGTCGTAGCGGAGTCCGAGGCCGTCGAGCAGTTCGAGTCCCTCCTCGAAGGTCCGACGCGCTCCGTGGATGTCGCCGGTGGCGCCGAGGTGTCGGCCGCGCGCGTACTTCAGACGTGCCGACTCCGAGCGGTGGCCGCGCTCGGCGACACGGGCCTCGTACCGACTGAGCAGACGATCCGCGTCGTCGATGCGGCCCTCGATCACCTGGGCGTTCGCGAGTACGTCCACCCATGTCCACATTCCCGGTTCCGACAGGGCGGGAACGGTTTCGGCCATCGTGACGAGCGGTGTGAGAATCCGGGTGACCTTCGCATACTCGGCGGCCGCCTCGGCGCGGTGGGCGCGGGCGAGGATCTCGGGGATGCGCATGATCTCGTAGTCGCCGATCGAGATGGAGCTGTGGGCGATGTGCTGATCGGCCTGCTCCCAGTGCCCGCGTGACGAATGGATCTGGCATGCGGTCCAGTCGAGGAGCGGGGTGGCGAGCTCGATGCCGCTGCTCCGGGCGAGGGCGAGGCCGGCGTCGACCCCGCGCATGGCCTCGTCCCAGTCGCCGGTGAGGAATTGGACGCGGGCCAGCCAGGCCAACGCCCACAACGAGATCCGGGTGGAGCCGCCCAGCTGGGCCATCGACACGGCGGCCTCGAGATTGGTACGGGCGGCGTCGATCTCGTCGAGACTGAGTTGCAGCCAGCCGCGTCCCATCGTGGCGCGTTGTGCCTGCGCGCCGTAGCGGATGCGCTCGGTGATCGAATCGTATTCCGCGCGGGCCGCTTCCGGCCGGCCCGACCAGGCGAGGCCGAGACCGCGGATCACCGCGGCCTCGATGCGGGCGGCGGAGCCCTCCACCGCCATCTCCATCGCGCGGTCGGCCCAGGCCACCAGCTCTGCACCCTGGCAACGCACGAGGTTGTGCAGGACGTATCGCTGTGCGATGAGTGCGGCGGTGTCGGGTTCACGCTGGACGTTGACGATGCCCCAGGCGCGATCGAGTCGGAGTTGCGCCTCCGACGACCGTCCCCGCAGGATGGCCAGGTAGGCGAGGGTCGCATTGCGCAGCGGTGTCTCGCGGAGGCTCTCGACGGTCGGGACGAGTGCCCCGGCTCCGACGCAATCACCCGCCGCGAGAAGGGAATCGACCGCGAGCGTGACCCGGGTATCCCGTTCGAGCGTGTCGGGGGTGAGGCGACCGGCCTGGCGGTAGAGGCGGGCGGCCTCGGCCCAGGCCCCCTCGGCGCCGCGCGTGCGGGCGAGGCCGGCCAGGTCGTCGGCCAGGTCGGCGTCCGGGGTGGGTGTGGCGGCGACCCGGTGATGGAGGCGACGGGCCGGATCGGTGACCACCTCCGCGGCCCGGCGATGGGCCTCGCCGACGGCGGTCATGCCCATGATCTCGAGGACGGCCGCCCGGACCAGGGGGGTGGTCAGCCGCGGCTGCGCCTCCGCGGGCGTCAGGGCGCCGTCGGAGGTGACCAGGGTGGACCTTCGGGCATCGTCGATGGCCCGCAACGGATCGTCGACGCCGGAGAGATCGATCGCGGTGGAGAGCGGCTCGTTCGCGTCGAGGATGGCGAGGGCCTCGATGAGTGCGCGTGCGGGGGTTTCCGGAGCGGGAAGTGCGGCCCGGACCTCGTCGACGACACGTCGTGGGGCGGGGAGACGGCCGCCGCTGCGCGCCCAGGTCCCGGTGGGTACCTCGTCGAGCAGTGCGACGATGTCGCGCGGGTTCCCGCGCGTGTGGGCGGTCAGCTCGTCGCGCATCACCGGGTGCAGCAGGATCCCGCGCTGCGCGGCGATCTCGGAGGCCGCGTCCGGGCCGACGCCGTCCAGTCGGAGCTCGTCGAATGTCGTTCCCGCCAACCGGATGCCCGGACGGCCGGTCGTGACCACGATCAGGATGCGGCGAGACCGGTGCTCGCGGGTGAGCGTGATCAGAGCCTGGAGTGACTCCTCGTCCGCGGAGTCGGCATCGTCGACCGCAATGAGTGTCGGCTGTTCGTCGGTGTCCGGGATCACCGCGAGGAGGCGCTCGGCGAGTTCGTCGGGGTTCGTCGGCGTGGCGCCGGTGGTGTCCTGCGTCAGCTGCCGGATCAGCGGTCCCGGGGACCTCGACTGCCACGGGGACGCCTGCGCGACAAGCGTGTGTGCGTCGCCCGCTGTTCGGCGGTGGAGGTCGACCATCCGGTTCAGGAGCGTCGACTTGCCGATGCCGGGGTCGCCGGTC
Organism: Gordonia sp. GN26; assembly: GCF_054823965.1. Classification (NCBI taxonomy): domain Bacteria; kingdom Bacillati; phylum Actinomycetota; class Actinomycetes; order Mycobacteriales; family Gordoniaceae; genus Gordonia; species Gordonia sp. GN26. The sequence continues at coordinate 107,141 of NZ_JSYC01000151.1, forward strand.
ACGACCAGGAGATCCGTACCCGAGATCTCGCGGAGACGTTCGGTGAGGACGCCGACCTCACGGTCGCGGCCGGCACACACGGTGGAGATGACCATGTGGGTGGTGTCCCGGCCGGCGACCGTCATCGTCCCATCCTAGGACCGGGCGCTACCCGGTATCGCCACCCGCGACGGGCAGTACCGTGCCGGTGATGTACGACGCCTCGTCCGAGGCGAGGAAACAGATCGCCGCCGCCTGCTCGTCGAGGCTGCCGTATCGACGCATCAGCGACGACGAGAGCGTCTGGTCGATGTGTGCCTGGAACCACTGGGCCTCCACCTCGTTGCGCGGCTCGGGGGTGCCGCGTGAGATGCGCCGCGGGGGAGCCTCGGTGCCGCCCGGAGCGGTGGCTACCACCCGGATGCCATCATCGGCGTACTCCATGGCCAGCGAGGCCGTCATCGCGTTGACCGCGCCCTTGGCGGCCGAATACGGGATGCGGTTGATCCCTCGGGTGGCCGCCGAGGAGACGTTGACGATGACCCCGCCACCGCGGGAGACCATCGAGGGCAACGCCGCGCGACAGGCGAACAGCGTTGTCATCAGGGAGCGGTCGATCTCCGCGCGGATCTGGGCGTCGGTGAACTCGACGAAGGGTTTGAAGTTGATGGCTCCGCCGACGTTGTTGATCAGCACGTCGACGCGACCGTACGACGAGACCGCGCGCCGTATCACCGACTCCGCTCCGTCGTAGCTCTCCAGGTCGGCGATCGCCGACACCGCACCGGGACCGGTCGTGTCGAGATCGTGCGCGACCTCGTCGACGAGCCCGGACCGGTCGGCCACGACAACCTTCCCACCCTCGGCACTGATCCGACGTGCGACCTGTTCGCCGATGCCCTGGGCCGCACCGGTGATGACGACGACTTTGCCGGCGAAGCGGCCCGGGGTGACGAAACGCGGACGGCGAGCGGCCATCTCGTCGGACATCGCACGGCGCATCGTCTGCTTGGACCGGTCGGCGTGGGCCGAGATCAGGGCGCGGGCACCGTCGTGGTCGCCGGACTCGAAGGCGGTCACGATGTCCAGGTGGTCCTGGGCGCAGAGGGGGTGACACCAGGTCGCGTTGCGCAGGACCTCGCTCATCCGGCCCTTCACGCCGAGCGCCTTGTACGCCTCGAGCAGATGGTCGTTGCCGGTCAGGGTGAACAAGTAGTCATGGAACGCGGCATTGGTCTCGGTGTACTCGGCGGCGTCGACGAACCGTTCACCGTCCACATACGGGACCGTGGCGTCGGCCAGCAGGCGGTACCCGGCGAGCTGCTGCGTGGTCAGGCGCCCGAAAGTCAGTTCCAGCGCACCGAGTTCGAGAGCGGCGCGCGCTTCGAAGAGTGCGTCGGATTCGAAGATCGCCGGGTGTTCCTCACCGATCTGGTAGCCCTGCGAACCGACGACGGTGGACGTCGCGGCTTCGGGTGCGGGTTCCCGCGACTCCGAGGCCGGGACTGGTGACGCCGCCGCCGGTTCGTGCAGCGGGGCCACGTCACCGGGACGGAAGATCTCTTGTCCGGCGATGGCGCGGGCCGTCCCCGCGGGACGCAGCGTCCCCGCGTCCGAATCGAGTGCCGCATCGACGATCTCGCTCGGCCACATCCGCTGGCCGGCGATCCGGACGAGCGAGTCGTCGGCGGCCCGGGTGCCGGAACGGGCCGGTGCGTCTGGGAGATCGGCCGGCGGCAGAGTGATCTGCCCGGCGATCGCGCGGGCGTCCGGGCTGGCGATGATGCCTTCGTCCGTCGGAACCTCCGGTGCGGCAGGCGCGATCGGCGCGCCAGCCGGCGCGTTCTCACCCGGGGCGGCGGATGTCGCTGCCAGAGCGAATTTCTCGTAATAGAAGCCGGTCGGTTCGATCCCGGCCTCGGCGACGTGTTTGCGCACCGCCTCGACCATCGGCGGCGGACCGCAGAGGTAGATCGCGACATCGCCGTCGAAGAGATGTCCGGGTTCGATGAGGCTCATGACGTAACCCTTGTTGACCGCCGTGCTCGCGGGGTCGGACACGCAGTGGTCCCAGGTGAATCCGGGCAGCTTCCCGGCGAAGTACTCGATCTCGTCGAGCGCGACCAGGTCGGTGTCGGTGGAGACGCCGTAGATGAGGTGGACCTTGCGTCCGTTGTTGTCGGCGTGCAGCTTTCGCAGCATCGACAGGATCGGGGCCAGTCCGGTGCCGCCCGCCAGCAGCAGCACCGGCCGGCTCGCCTCGCGGAGAAAGAACGATCCGTGGGGTCCGGTGAAGGAGATCTGTTCGCCACACGTCGCGCGATCGGTCAGATACGTCGACATCGCGCCACCGGGGGTCAACTTGATCAGGAAGATCAGACGATCCTCGTGCGGTCCGTTGGCGAACGAGTAGGAGCGGCTGACCGGCTCCCCGGAACCGTCGTCGGTGCCGGGGATCTCGATGTTGACGTACTGGCCGGGGAGGAACGCCAGCTCGCCCCGGTTCTCGATCCGGATCTCCAGGCGCATCGTCGACTCGGAGAGGCGTTCGAGTTCGACGACGGTCCCGGTGAACCGGGAGGCCTGGGTCTTGGCGATGTCCGATGTGGCCGGGACCTGCAGCACCAGATCGGATCTCGGTTTCATACAACACGGGAGAGCGAAGCCCTCGGCCGACTCGTCGTCGGACAGCGCATCCTCGATGTAGATCCCGCCGTCGTAATCGCCGGACTCGCAGAACGACTTACAGGTTCCGCACGCACCGTCACGGCAGTCCAGCGGGATGTTGATGCGCTGCCGATACGACGCGTCGGCGACGGTCTGGTCCTCGCGGCAGGTGATGAACCGGGTGACCCCGTCCTCGAAGGACAGGGCGACCTGGTGCGTCGGTGTCCCGTCGTCTGCGTGGTCGGCGGTGGTGCCGACGCCCTGATCGGTGGTGACAGTCATTTCAACGCGTCCTAGAAGTGGTAGATGTCCACCACGTGGTGGATGTAGTCGTTCTTCAGCACGATCGTCTTGCGTCGGATCAACGGCTGATCGCCCGAGAAGTCGATGGTGTAGAACGACGTGCCGTAGTACGGGTCGATCGTGTGGTAGCGGAAATACATGGTGTGCCAGTTGAACCGGACGTCGATGAGATCGCCGCGCCGGTCGATGACCTCGACGTTGCTGATGTTGTGACTGGTCCGTGGCTCGGGGAGTGAGGTCGCCGACGACCGTTCGGTCCGGATGCGGAACACGCGGTCCTCGAGCCCGCCCTTGTTGCCGTAGTAGATCAGCGAGATCTCCCGCTGCGGATCCTCGGTCAGGCGGTCGTCGTCGTCCCACGACGGCATCCAGTAGACGACGTCGTCGGCGTAACACTCGAGCCACTTCTCGAACTCGCGGTCGTCGAGATAGCGCGCCTCGCGGTAGAGGAACTGCTCGATCATGTTCTGGGTGATCAGTTTTCCGCCGGCCTCGGTCCCGGTCGCGGCGTTGGTCTCTGCGGTCGTCATCGCGTTCCCCTTCAGTGGTTCTCGGCTGCGGTGGTGGAGTGCTCTTCGGCGGCGGCCGCGGCGCGCATCGTCTCCAGCCAGTAGCCGTGCTGGACGGGGTAGAGACCCTCGTCCTCGTTCTTGACGCCCGCCGAGATGACGCCGGTCATGCCCAGCGATTCGGCGACCTCGTCCGGTCCGGTCAGCCAGTGCTCGGCACCGCGGCTCATGTCGTTCCAGGGCGCGGCCTGCGCCCGGAAGGTGAGCTGGCAGGAGCGGAACTCCTCGAGGTCATCTGGCGTCGCCATACCCGAGGCGTTGAAGAAGTCCTCGTACTGGCGGATGCGGTGCGCGCGTGCGGCGTCGCTCTCCCCCTTGGGGGCGATGCAGTAGATGGTCACCTCGGTCTTGTCCGGCGCGATCGGCCGGAAATGGCGGATCTGCGTCGAGAACTGGTCCATCAGATAGACATTCGGGTACAGGCACAGGTTGCGCGAACCCTTGACCATGAACTCGCCCTTGGCGTCGCCGTGGGTCTTCTTGAGCTCGTCCATCTTGTCCCACAGCGGGCGGTCCTGAGGATTGGCGGCCCAGGTCCACAGGCAGAGGTGGCCGTTGGGGTACGACCAGTAGCCGCCGCCGGACTTGCCCCAGCCACCGGCGTCGAGTGCCTTGGTGTCGTTCTTCGACTCTCCGGTGCTGCGTCGCGAGGTGGTGGCCGCGTAATTCCAGTGGGTCGCGGTGACGTGGTACCCGTCCGCGCCGTTCTCGGCCTGGACCTTCCAGTTGCCGTCGAAGGTGTAGGTCGATGCGCCGCGCACCACCTCGAGCCCGTCGGGGGACTGGTCGACGAGCATGTCGATCACCAGTCGGGTGTCGCCGAGGTGATCTTCGAGCGACTGCACGTCGTCGTTGAGGCTGCCGAACAGGAAGCCTCGGTAACTGTCGAAACGCGCGACCTTGGTCAGGTTGTGCGAACCGTTGACGTCGAAGGTGTCGGGGTATCCGGCCCCCTCGGGGTCCTTGACCTTCAGCAGGGTGCCGTCGTTGCGGAACGTCCAGCCGTGGAACGGGCAGGTGAGCGTCATCCGGTTGTCGGTCTTGCGACGGCAGATCATCGCACCGCGATGGGCGCACGCGTTGATGAGGCAGTGGAGCTCACCGCTCTTGTCGCGGGTGATGACCACGGGTTGCCGGCCGATGTAGGTGGTGAAGTAGTCGCCGGGGTTGGGCACCTGACTCTCGTGGGCCAGGTAGATCCAGTTGCCCTCGAAGATGTGCTTCATCTCGAGTTCGAAGATGTCCTCGTCGGTGAAGATACGGCGGTTGGCGCGGTAGACGCCGGCGGTCCGGTCATCGACGACGGCGTCGTCGAGGACCGTGTTCACGTGGTTCAGGTGCTCCGAAACGGACGCGGTCATGGTCGATAAACCTCCAGATATGGGCTGTTCACTGCACTCTGGCACCACGTGGCGGCGATCACACCAGGGCATTCGCCGGTCCTGACCTAGGTGCCCATTGATAAAGAGCCTCGATCAATGAGGCCACCACAGGTCTTTGTCATGTATGTATCCCGCGATCTACCGTGTGTAGGACGTGGTCCGGGTCACACCGGATCGCGGAGAGGATTCCGACGACAAAAGGCGAGGTCATGGAGCTGAGGCACCTGCGCTACTTCGCAGCGGTCGCCGACACCTGCCATTTCGGTCAGGCTGCGGCAACCCTGCACGTGGCCCAGCCGGCGCTCTCCTATGCCATTCGCCAGCTCGAGGCCGAGCTCGATGTCACGCTCTTCGTCCGCACCACCCGGCAGGTCTCGCTCACCCCCGCGGGGGAGTATCTGCGCGCCCAGGCCGAGCGCATCCTGGCCGGGGTCGACGAAGCGGTCGACGGGGTCCGGCGAATCGCCGCCGGACGCAGCGGCCTCGTCCGGCTCGGCCTGACCGGAATCGCTGCGTTCTCGCACCTGCCCCGGATCGCCCGGGTCGTCAAGCGTGAGCTCCCCGACGTGGACCTCCACATCCGGTCCGACATGCTGACCCCCGGTCAGTGCGACGCCCTGCGGGCCGGCGCGATCGACCTCGGGCTCCTGCGTCCGCCGGCCATCGGTGACGACATCGAGACCCGGGTCATCGACCACGAGCCGCTCGTCCTCGCGGTGTCGGCGGATCACCGCCTCGCCGTGGAACCGGTGGTGTCGGCCGTCGACCTCCGCAACGAACCCTTCGTGATGTACGACAGCCGTGACTCGGCCGTCAACGACGCCGCGATGCGGACCTGTCGCGCAGCGGGTTTCGTCCCTCAGCGCGCCCACCAGGCGACCGGGACCACGGTCCTGCTCGCCCTGGTGGCCGCCGGTCTGGGGGTCGCGGTCCTGCCGGCCTCGGTGCGCGCATTGCCGCTCGACGGACTCGTCGTCCGAGATCTCGTCGACGCCGACACCGTCGAGGTCGCCCTCGCCTGGCGTCGCGGCGTCGACAACCCGGTCATCGCCGCGGTCGCCGACACCATCGCCGCCGCGTTCGAGACCACAGCCTTCGCACCCGCTCCTCAGCTCGGTGCCCGATTTGGAGATGAACGATGAAGATCACTCGCGTGGAAGCGATTCCATTCGCGATCCCGTACGTGAAGCCCTTGAGGTTCGCCTCGGGCGAGGTCCACGAGGCCAATCACGTCCTGGTGCGGGTACACACGGATACCGGCGTGGTCGGCGTCGCCGAGGCCCCGCCGCGCCCCTTCACCTACGGCGAGACCCAGGCCGGGATCATCACCGTCATCGACACGATCTTCGCGCCTGCGATCGTCGGGCTGTCCCTCCTCGAACGAGAGGTGGTCGCCTCCCGGATGGCGCGGACCGTCGGCAACCCGGCAGCCAAATCCGCGGTGGACATGGCGATCTGGGACGCGCTCGGCAAGTCACTCGGCCTGCCCGTCGGCGACCTGCTCGGCGGTTTCACCGACCGGATGCGCGTCAGCCACATGCTCGGTTTCGCCGAACCGACCAAGATGGTCGCCGAGGCCGAGAAGATGGTCGACACCTACGGCATCCGCACCTTCAAGGTGAAGGTCGGCCGCCACCCGGTCACCCTCGACACCGCCGTCGTACGCGCACTGCGCGAGCGGTTCGGCGACGAGATCGAACTCTACGTCGACGGCAACCGCGGCTGGACCGCCGCGGAGTCCGCGCGCGCCATGAAGGAGATGTCGGACCTCGACCTCCTGTTCGCCGAAGAGCTCTGCGACGCAGCCGATGTGATGGGTCGCCGATGGCTCGTCGAGCAGCTCGACGTTCCGTTCATCGCCGACGAGTCGGTGCCGACGCCGGCCGACGTGACCCGCGAGATCCTCGGCCGGTCGGCCACCGCGATCAGCATCAAGACCGCCCGCACCGGCTTCACCACCTCGCGTCGGACCCACCACCTCGCCGAGGGGCTCGGCATCCCGGTGGTCATGGGCAACCAGATCGACGGCCAGGTCGGCACCGCGTGTGCGCTCGCGTTCGGCAGTGCCTTCGAACTGACCTCGCGCTACGCGGGCGAGCTGTCGAACTTCCTCGACATGAGCGATGACCTGCTCACCGAGCCCCTGCAGATCCGCGACGGCCACCTCCACCGGTCGACTGCGCCGGGCATCGGCTTCGAGATCGACCCGGACAAGCTCGAGCACTTCCGCACCGACAACAACTGAAGAACCTGAGAAGTACACCCCCACAGCGTGTTCCCCGGCAGCCCCGGGAACCGTGAACCCACCGAGGAGAAACTGATGACCACAGTCGAGCAGCGCCAGGAAGCGGCCACCGCCGCAGCCTCCGGAGCCTCCGCCACCGAGCGCTTCCACGCCGACAAGTCTCCCTTCGAGGCCGTCAAGGACACCCCGCCGGAGCGCGTCGCCACCCTGATCAACGACGTTCTCGCCGGTGTCCACGAGACCATCCGCAAGCACAAGGTCACCTACGACGAGTACAACGCCCTCAAGGCGTGGCTCATCAACGTCGGTCAGGACGGCGAATGGCCGCTGTTCCTCGACGTGTGGGTCGAGCACGTCGTCGAGGACGTCGCGACCGAACACCGCGAGGGCAACAAGGGCAGCATCGAGGGTCCGTACTACGTTCCGAACGCCCCTGAGCTGGGTTCGAAGGGCACCCTGCCGATGCGTGAGGGCGAGAAGGGCGATCGTCTGGTCTGGAACGGCCAGGTGCGCACGGTCGACGGCAAGGCCCTGTCCGGCGCCAAGGTCGAACTCTGGCACGCCGACGACGACGGCTACTACTCGCAGTTCGCACCGGGCATCCCCGAGTGGAACCTGCGCGGTACCTTCACCGCCGACGAGGAGGGCCGCTTCGAGATCACCACGGTCCGCCCGGCGCCGTACATGATCCCGACCGACGGCTCCTGCGGCAAGATGATCTCCGCCGCCGGCTGGCACCCGTGGCGTCCCGCGCACCTGCACCTGAAGGTCTCGGCTCCCGGTCACGAGCAGTTGACCGCGCAGCTGTACTTCCCGGGCGACGCGCACAACGACGACGACGTCGCCAGCGCGGTCAAGCCGGAACTGATCCTCGATCCGCAGGATGACGGCCAGGGCGGCTACACCGTGGCCTACGACTTCGTCCTCGATCCGGAGAAGTGATGCTGTTCCACGTTCGGATGGACGTCAACATCCCCGACGACCTCGACCCGGATGTCCGGGCCGAGACCGTGGCCCGGGAGAAGGCGTACTCCCAGGACTTGCAGCGTTCCGGCAAGTGGCCGCACATCTGGCGGATCGTCGGCGAGTATTCGAACTACTCGATCTTCGACGTCGAATCCAACGACGAGCTGCACACGCTTCTGTCCGGGCTGCCGTTGTTCCCGTATATGGACATCAAGGTCACGCCGCTCGCGAAGCACCCGTCGGACATCAACGCCTGACCTCGATACGGTCCTCGGGTAGCCCCTCGGACCTACTCGGCCAGCGGTGGATATTCCCCCGCTGGCCGAGTGCTTTGTCTGCTCGTTGAGTAGGCACGAGCGCAGCCGAGGGGCCCTCCTGCTCGTTGAGTAGGCGACGAGCGCAGCGAGGAGCCGTATCGAAACGACGCCCCGCTGTCAGCCCTGCGCGCGCAACGTGAACATCGTGATCTCCGGCGGTGCGAGGACCCGCACAGGC
>NZ_JSYC01000034.1:0-22848 GCF_054823965.1 Gordonia sp. GN26
GGGGGGGCAGCGGGGTCTCTCAGCGAGCGGCGGGGAGCGCCTCGCGGAGTCTGCGCCGCAACAGTTTTCCTGACGGGGTGCGCGGCACCTCGTCGACGAACGCCATCGAGCGGGGTTGTTTGAAGCCGGCGAGGTGGACTCGGCAGTGCGCAATCAGTTCGTCGGTGATCGCGTCGCCGGGTTCGACGCCCTCGGCGAGTTCGATGACGGCGTGGACCCGTTCGCCCATCTCGTCGTCGGGGACGCCGACGACGGCGACGTCGGCGACCGCGGGATGGATGACGAGCGCGGACTCGATCTCCTGCGGGTAGATGTTGACGCCGCCGGAGAGGATGAGGTCGCTGCGCCGATCGGACAGGTAGAGGTAACCGTCGGCGTCGAGATGGCCGAGGTCGCCGATGGTCTGCCAACCGCGGGCGTTGCGGGCGTCCTGGGTCTTGGCGGGGTCGTTGAGATAGCGGAACTCTCGGGTTCCGGAGAAGAACACCGTCCCGATCTCGCCGATGGGGAGTTCGTCGCCCGCGTCGTCGAGGATGTGGACCGTGCCGTAGACGGCTCGGCCGACCGAGCCGGGATGGTCCAGCCACTCCGGTGAGGTGATGGCGGTCATCCCGTTGCCCTCGCTGCCGGAGTAGTACTCGAAGAGCACCGGCCCGAACCACTCGATCATCTGCTGCTTCACCGGGACCGGGCACGGTGCCCCCGCGTGGACCACCAGCCGAAGCGACGACACGTCGAAGGCCGACCGGACCCTCGGATCGAGTTTCAACATCCGCACGAACATCGTCGGGACGAACTGCGCATGTGTGACGCCGTGCGCCTCGATGGCGCTGAGGCACTCGCGGGCGTCGAACGACGGCATGAGCACGACCGTCGCGCCCTGGCGCTGCATCGCGAGCGACCACCCCAGTGGTGCAGCGTGATACAGCGGAGCCGGGCACAGGTAGACCGTCGACGAGCTGACCCCGTACGCCGGCATCATCGCATCGAGCGGCAGGCCCGTGCCGAACGGCGGGAAGTCGTGGGTGGGTTCGATGCCCTTGGGTCGACCGGTGGTGCCCGACGAGTAGAAGAAGTAGTAGCCCTCGATCGGCTCGTGCGGCGGTGCCGACGCGGGAGGGCTGTCGACGATGGACTCGTAGTCGAGATGCCCCTCGATCGGGCCGCCGACGGCGATGGCGATCTCGACCCGGGAAGCCCCGACACGGATCTTCGCGGCGAGCTCGCCGGAACCCACTCCGGAGATGAGTATCCGTGCACCGCTGTCCTCGACGACGTACTCGGCCTCCGCCGCGGTGAGGTGCCAGTTGACCGGTGTGTACATCAGACCGCAGCGTTGTGCGGCCCACGCGACCTCGAGGAACTCGGGCCGGTTCTCCATCACGATGGCGATGTGGTCGCCCCGGGACAGTCCCTGCGCGGCGAAGAAGTCGGCGAGCCTCGTCGAGCGCCGGTCCAGGTCGGCGAAGGTGACGCGCGCCGAACCATCGGCCAGGACGACCGCATCCTTGTCGGGATGGGTCGCGGCGATCTCACCGAGGTTCATCGCGTCTCCAGGAGTGCACACAGCAGTTCGTGGTGATGGTCGGCGTCGCCGTAGAGCGCGGCATTCGCGCGCGCCCGGCGGATGTAGAGATGCAGGTCGTGCTCCCAGGTGAAGCCGATGCCGCCGTGCACCTGTAGGGCCTCGCCGGCCGTCTTGCAGATCGATTCGGACACAAAGGCCTTCGCAACGCTCACCGCCTTCGCCGTCTCGGGTGACGTGCCTGCCTCGTCGGCGTCGAGCGACATCGCCGCGTGCAGGGTGGCGGCGCGGGAGGCCTGCACCCACATGCGCATGTCGGCGCACTTGTGCTTGACCGCCTGGAAACTGCCGATCGGCACGCCGAACTGCTCGCGGGTCTTCGCGTACTCGACCGAGGTCTCGAGGAGATACTCACCGACCCCCACGAGTTCGGCGCAGGCCAGCACTGTCATCAGGCGTAGTGTCCGTTCGATGGCCGCACGGGCGGTGTCCGGGGAGCCGAGCATCGCCCCCTGATCGATGTGGACATCGTCGAGGGTGATGTCGTCGAGTTCGCGGGTGATGTCGAGGGATTCGATCCGCCGGATCTTCACCCCCGATGTGTCGCGGGGAACCAGGAAGCGGGCGGGGCTGCCGTCGAGTACCGCGTCGACCAGCAGGACATCTGCTGCCGACGCATCGGCGACGGTCACCTTCTCGCCCGTCAGGCGATAACCGGAGTCGGCAGCCACTGCGGTGGTCTGCAGTGCATCGACGGTCGGGGAGCGGTGCGGTTCGGTGAACGCCCAGGCCGCTGACGAATCGCCGCTGATCAGGGCGTCGACCTGGGCGGCGTGATGGTCGGTCCCGGAACGCAGGAGCGCGTCGAGCACCGCGACCGTCGGCATGAACGGGGACGCGGTGACGAATCGGCCGTGCTCGACGGCGACGACGGCCAGGTCGACGACACCCTGTCCGAGTCCGCCGGCCTCTTCCGGAGCGGCCAGCGCGGACCAGCCGAGTTCGGTTCCCTGACGCCACAATCCGGCGTCGAAACCGGCCGGCGAATCCGCGACGACACGCGCGGAACCGGGATGACTCTGCAACAGTGAGCGAGTCGAATCCCGGATCGCACGTTGCTCGTCGGTCAGCTCGAAATCCATCAATCCTCCGTGCCGTGCGGCAACGTACCGATACAGTTTACTCATTGAGACACGTCACAGTGTAGACAGAACAACATCTCCCCGGGAAGGTTTCACCGTGAGACTCGGTCAGGACCCCGAACTCGACGACCTCCGACGGCGCGTACGTGAACTGTGCGCCGAGCAGGGCCCGAAGCGATCCCAGAAGGCGGGGGTGCGAGCGCCCGAGGCGTCGGAGATTCCCGCCCTGCGGAAATGGACGGCCGAGCTGTACGGTCGGCAGCTCCTGGGGGTGACCTGGCCGGAGGAGTGCGGCGGGCTACCCGACCCGCATCCGCGGCACGAGGCAGTGGTCTCCGAGGAACTGGCGAAGGCGGGGGCGCCGATGCCGGTCGGCGGCGGGCTCCTCGCGGCCAGTGCGATCATCGACTTCGGCACCGAGGAACAGAAGGCGTTCTATCTGCCGCGGATCCGATCCGGCGAACACATCTGGTGCCAGCTGTTCAGCGAACCGGGTGCGGGCAGCGACCTCGCCGGTCTGCACACGCGGGCTCGGCGCGAAGGCGACCACTACATCGTCGACGGTCAGAAGGTGTGGACGACGAACGGACACCACGCCGACTGGGGGTATCTGCTGGCGCGCACCGATCCTGATGTGCCGAAACACAAGGGGATCACGGCTTTTGCCATCGACATGAAGAGTCCTGGCGTACAGGTCCGGCCGCTGCGTGAGATCACCGGGACCGCGGACTTCAACGAGATCTTCCTCGACGGCGTCGAGGTGCCGGTGGAAAACGTCATCGGTGAGGAGAACAAGGGCTGGATGGTCACCACTTCCAGCCTCGCGCGGGAACGGTCGAGTGCCGGCGGCGGTGTGACACTGTTCCGTGCGCTCGATGACCTGGTCGATCTCGTCTCGTCGACGACACGAGATGACGAGCGGTTGATCGACCGCGGCGAGGTGCGGCGCGAGGTCGGCCGGCTCGCGGCTGCCGTGCACGTCAACGCGCTGTTGTCGGCGTACGGCGAATCCCGGTCGGTTGCGGGTACGAGTGACGCCGCGGATGCCGCGCTGTCGAAGATCTTCTTCGGCGAGGTCAATCTGGCTGTCGCCGAGTACGGCATGTCGGTCCAGGCGGGCGATTCGGTCCGCGTCGAAGGGGATCCTGCAGCACTCGCCGGCGGCTGGTGGCAAGACGCGTTCCTGTACGCCCGCGCGTTCACGATCGCCGGCGGAACCAACGAGGTGCTGCGGAATCTGGTGGCCGAACGGGGTCTCGGTCTGCCCCGTTGAGATGTTCTCCCGGTTGCCGGCCGGAGTTCGGGACGGACGATCACCCCGATTCGCCAATGTGACTTGCCTCTCACGACAGAGCTGATACCGTGCAATCAGTTAGATGGATTACCCGATTGGACAGCTGTTGATCGGGTGACCACGGGTCATGATCGGAGCTGAGTTGACCGGGGGAGACGACAGCATCGCGACCGGCCGGACCGCACCGCGACCCGGACCGGCGACGTTCCCTACGGACATCCGAACCAGCAGCGCCACAACGGAAATCGCAGAGTGGTCCGCGGGGTACGTACGTCGCCACCCCGGCCGGTCGTTCATCACCGTCGGTGAGCAGATCAAGCTGGGGATCGAGACCTTTCGCCACCTCTTCACCGATCTCGTTCGCGGTCGCTTTCCGCTCGAGGCCTTCATCCGCGAGTCGGTGTTCATGGCCAACACCGCTCTGCTGCCCACCTTCTTCGTCGCAATCCCGATCGGCGTCACCCTCGCGATCCAGTTCAGTCTGCTCGCCGGTCAGGTCGGCGCGACCTCACTCGCCGGCGCGGCGAGCGGCCTGGCGGTCATCCGGCAGGGTGCGCCATTGGTCACGGCCCTCATGATGGCCGCCGCGGTCGGGTCGGCGATCTGCGCCGACCTCGGGTCGCGCACGATCCGGGAGGAGATCGACGCGATGCGGGTGATGGGTGTGTCACCCGTCCGCCGGCTCGTCGTCCCGCGCCTGGCGGCCGCGATGGTCGTCGGCACCGCGCTCACCGGCATCGTGACCTTCGTCGGCTTCCTGGCCGGCTACCTGTTCAACGTCTACGTCCAGGACGGCGCACCGGGTAGTTTCGTGGCGACCTTCGCTTCGTTCGCCACCGTCGGCGACATGGTCCTCACCCTCGTCAAGGCGCTGGTCTTCGGCATGATCGTCGCGATCGTCGCCTGTCAGAAGGGCCTGGCAACCAGTGGTGGCCCAGCGGCAGTGGCGAATTCGGTGAACTCCACCGTGGTCGGCTCGATCATGCTGTTGATGCTCGTCAATGTGCTCTTCACGCAGATGTACGTGATGGTCTTCCCCAGGGCGTCCTTCTGATGAGCGCACTCAAGGCGGCCGCGCCGTATTACCCGCCCGGCGTCCGGCCTCTGGCCTCGATCTACGCGTCGATGACACGACCCATCCGTCTGCTCGGGCACATGCTGTCCTTCCTCGGCCGCGCGATCGTGGGAATCCCGGCGATGTTTCGGCACTACACGAGAGAGTTCCTGCGCATCCTGTCGGACGTGACCTGGGGCAACGGTTCGCTGGTCGTCGGCGGCGGTACCGCGGGCGTCATCCTCGTCCTCGGGGCCAGCGCCGGCGCGATCGTCGGGATCGAGGGGTACAACGCGCTGCGCATGCTGGGCCTCGGTCAGGCGACGGGCCTCATCTCGGCGTCGGCGTCGACGCGTGAGCTCGCGCCGATCATGGCGGCCCTGGCATTCGCCTCCCAGGCCGGTTGCCGCTTCACCGCCCAGCTCGGTGCCATGCGGATCACCGAGGAGATCGACGCGATGGAGACCCTCGCCGTCCGCTCGATCCCCTACCTGGTGACCACCCGGCTGGTGGCCTCGATCGTCGCGGTCATCCCGCTGTTCGTGATGTGTCTGGTCCTGAGCTACGTGGTCGTGCAGGGTGTGGTCGCACTCGCCGGTGGTGTGTCGATCGGCACCTATCAGCATTACTTCCACCTGGTGATGGCCGGGCCGGACATCATCTACTCGGTCATCAAAGCCGTTGTCTTCGTATCCATCACGACGACGATCCAGTGCTACTACGGCTACTACGCACGCGGTGGCCCGCAGGGTGTCGGGGTCGCTGTCGGACGCGCGATGCGACTGGGCATCAGCGCCATGATCGTCGTCAATCTGCTTTTGACGCTGGCTTTCTGGGGTGTCAGCTCCGGTTCGAGGCTCGGCGGATGAGCCCACGGACGATCTCCCTCGAATCCGAGGCCGGGGGGCCGACGGACCGGGCCCTGCTGTTCCGCGGGCTGATCGGCGTCGTGGTGATCGCCGCCGTCGTGGCCGCTCTGCTGTACAAGTCGACCGGCGGTCTCGACGACCGCGTGACCGTCACCGCCCTCCTCGTCGACGTCGGCGACGGCATCCCCACCAAGTCCGACGTGAAGTTCCGTGGCAGTCTCGTCGGCATCGTCACCGGCGTCGAACCCGGCGCGAACGGCGAACCGAACCGGGTTGCGCTCTCGCTCGATCCCCGGAGCGCCCAGGCGATCCCGAGCACGGTGACCGCGCGCGTGGTGCCCAGCAATGTGTTCGCCGTGTCGTCGGTGCAGCTGCTCGACCACCCTGACCAGGGCGGGCGTCCATTGCAGGACGGTGACACCGTCGAAGCGGACACGAGTCGGTCGACGATCGAACTCCAGACGGTCCTGACCAAGCTGCGTGACATCGTCGACGCCATGGGACGCGACCGCCGCGACGACACGGTCGGCGTGCTCGCCGCGCTCGCCACCGCCACACGTAGCCAGGGATCGGAGATCCGCACGGCCGGCGGGCAACTCGTGACCATCATGACCGAGATGAACCGCGCGATCGACGACGGGGAGACCCGTTCGCGGCTCAGCGAACTCGTGACCGCCATGGGTGGCCTGCAGCGGTCCGCGCCGGACCTGCTCGACGCCGTCCATCACGCCATCGTGCCGATGCAGACCGTCGCCGAGAAGCAGGCTGCACTCACCGATCTGCTGAGCGCCGGCCAGCACACCATGGCGACCTCGGAAACCGCCCTGGGCAACAACACCGACCGGATGATCACAATCACCAGCTCGCTCGCCCCCGTCCTCGACGTGTTCGCCGACGGTGGTGGCGCGCTGCCGCCGATCACGGTCAAGATCGCGAACCTGTCCGAGAAGTTCATGACCGAGTTCTGGGATCCGAAGAAGCAGCGCGGCACCGGCCACTTCGTCTGGGCGCTCACCCCGCACCGAATGTACTCGCGTGCGGACTGCCCGCGGTACGGGGAGATGGCGGGCAACTCGTGTCAGTGGGGGCCGGCCACGGTAGAGCGCCCGACGCTGCCACAGGTGCTGCAGCCGAGGAACTTCCGGCCGCCGGCCGCACTCATGGGCGGGAACGTCGGACCGGTCGGCAGTCGTGCCGAGATCGAGGCGCTCCGAAAGCTGTTGGGGCCGGGCGCCGACGAGGTGACCTCGCTCCTGTTGGGTCCGCTGCTGCGCGGCAGTGACATCAGGGTCGAGCAACCGGGGCGGAAGCCAGGTCAGGAGTCCGAACGCGAGCCGGGGCAGCGGACGGAGGGAGGGCGATGAGCTATCGCAGGTCGATCATCTGGCTGTCGGTGTTCCTCGTCGTCGCGATCATGCTGACGTGGACGATCATCAACACCCTGCGTCGCGACATCTCCGGTCCGACATCGTCGTACTCGGCGGTCTTCACCGACGTGTCCGGACTGCGGGCCGGCGACGACGTCCGCATGGCTGGTGTGCGGGTCGGCCGCATCGACTCCATCGAACTCGACGGCAACCTGGCACGCGTCCGCTTCCGCATCGACTCCCGTCAGGACCTGAGCGGCAACACCAAGGCCGCGGTGACCTACCAGAACATCATCGGCCAGCGTTACCTCGGACTGTCGTTGGGACAGTTCGACTCTCCCGCACCGCTGGAACCGGGCGGCGAGATCCCGGTGGACCACACCGAGCCGTCGTTCGACATCTCCGCATTGCTGAACGGTTTCGAACCGCTCTTCAGCGTCCTCGATCCGGACAAGGTCAACGACCTGTCGAGCTCGCTCGTCGGGGCGCTGCAGGGTGAGACCGGCGCGATCACCCGGTTGCTGGCGCAGACCTCCTCGCTCGCCGAGTCCTTCGCCGGACCCGACGCCTTGCTCGGCGACGTCATCACCGACCTCGGGCAGGTCTTGACCGGGCTGTCCCGGCAGACCGGCGGTCTCCAGGAGGTCATCGGACGCGCCCAGGAGATCTTCGAGGCGTTCGCCGCGCACCGTGAGGATCTGGTCGGTACGGCCGACGTGATGACGGAAGTGGGGGGTCGCCTCGCGGAGATCGCTTCGGACACCGCGCCGTCGATGGACGCCTTCCTCACCCGTCAACCGGGATTCCTCGCCCACTTCGCGGCGCGGAAGTCCGAGTTCGAGTACCTGGGCGCCAACGTCCCGCTGCTGCTGAAGGGCATGGCCCGCGTCAGCCAGGAGGGCAGCTTCCTCAGCGCCTACGTCTGTGACCTCAACCCGGCAGACTTCGTCCCCTTTCTCACCCCGCTGGCCCCCGCGATCGTCGCCGCAGCGACGCCCGGCGGGAAGCCCAAGTACTCACCGATCTGCCGGCCATGAAGACGTCAGGGAACCGCCGCATGACCGAACGATCGCCACGAAAGCCGATCGCCGAGTGGAATTCGCTGTACCTCGGCATCGGAGGCGTGGGTGCACTCGTGCTCGTCGTCGCACTCGTCGTCGGGATCAGCGCCATCGACGTCGGCCGGAAGAGCGTCGAGGCCGAGTTCGCCCAGGCCGGTGAGATACGGACCGGCGATCAGGTGACCCTCGCCGGCGTGCCGGTGGGCGAGGTCAAGGGATCTCGACTCGACGGGGACCGCGTCGTCATCTCGATGAACATCGACCGCGGAATCCGTCTCGGCAACGACACCAAGGCAGCGATCAAACTGACCACCATCCTCGGATCCCGCTACATCGCGATCACCCCCGAAGGGTCGGGGTCGTTGGAGGGCGACCGGATTCCGTTGCGCAACACGCAGGTTCCCTACGACCTGCAGGACACGATCGAGGATGCGACCACCAACTTCGAGAAGGTCGATGCGGGCGGTCTCGCCGACGTCATGACCACGCTGTCGACACAGCTCGAAGGAGCACCGGACGTGGTCCCGGAGGCGATCTCCACCGCCCACACCCTCTCGGAGATCATCGCGACCCGACGCACCCAGCTCGGTGAACTGATCACCGGCGCCGAACGCGTCACCACGGTCATCCGGAACCAGGAGGCCAACATCGGATCACTGATGGTGCAGGGCCGGAACCTTATGGTCGAGTTGACCCGCCGCCGCGACGCCGTCACCGGGATGTTCAACGCCACCACGGCTCTCGTCGCGCAGCTGCACCGCATCACCGTCGTCAACAGGCCTGCGCTCGACGCGCTCATCGAAGACCTGAACGGGATGCTCGGCGCGCTCGCCCGCCACGACGACCTGCTGCGCAACACGCTCGAGGCGCTGCCGCTCCCGGTGCGCAACTTCACCAACGCGACCGGCGCGGGCAACTACGTCGACTTCACCGGGCCTGCCGGCTTCCTCATCGACTCGTGGATGTGCGCGCTGAGCGGACGAGCCGAGCAGGTCGGGCGTGCACCGTACTTCGAGGACTGCCGATGAGACGACCACGCATACGGACCCTGGTGGTGATGACGGCGATCGCCGTCGCGGTCGCGGCCACGATCGCCGCGATCTGGAACCCGTCGTCGGGCGCCCACCGGATCGTCGCGCAATTCGACAGTGCCGCTGGCCTGTACGAGGGCAACAAGGTCGCGGTGCTGGGGATCACCATCGGGCACATCACCGACATCAGTCCCCGCGGCACCGTCGTCGACGTCACCATGGAGGTCGACGAGGACGTGACCCTGCCGATCGACGTGAAGGCGGTCGCGGTGTCGTCGTCGGTCCTCACCGACCGGCACGTCGAACTCACCCCGGCCTACACCGGCGGGCCGAAGCTGTCGAGCGACGCGTTCCTGTCGCTCGACCGGACCCGGACGCCCATCGAGTTCGACCGCCTGCTCACGATGACCGACAACCTGGCCGGGCAACTCGGAGGGGACGGCAAAGGCGGCGGACCGATCGCCGACATGCTGTCGGTGACCTCGGAGTCGCTGGACGGCAACGGGCCCGCGCTCCGCGACGCACTGGGGCAATTGTCGAAAGCCCTACGCACCGGGGCCGATCCCAGCGCCACCCGCGAGGCGATCGTGAAACTCGTGGACAACCTCGACGTCCTCACCGAGGCCGCCGCGAACAACGACAAGACCATCCGTGAGTTCGGCGGCAGCCTCCGCGCGATGAGTCAGGTCATCGCGGATCAGCGACTGGGGCAGGGCAACACCGGCGCGAAGCTCAACCAGATCCTGACCAAGACCTCCGAACTGCTGAAGGAGAACAGGGTTCCGCTGCGGAACGCGGCGCGCGACGCGACGACCGTCACCGGGACGCTGGCCGACTACCAGCGCGAGCTGTCCGAGTTCCTGAACCTCACACCGACGCTGATGAACAACGCCTACAACGCGATCGATCAGCCGAACGGCACCATCCGTGTGCACACCTTCGCCGACCGCATCCTCTTCGACCAGCAGGTACTCAAAGAGGTCTGCAACCTGGCGAACCTGAAGGACCTCGGATGCAACACCGGGAAGCCCCAGGACTTCGGTCCGGACTTCGGGGTGACCGCCATGTTGGCGGCGATGGCGGGGGTCGGACAGAAATGAACACAGCAGAAACGAACGTGGCGAGGCGAATTCATCGAAGCGGCGTCGCCGCGTTCGTGCTCCTGCTGACGTGCGTCCTCACCGGCTGCTCGGTGGGACTCGGACAGCTCCCGCTCCCGGCGCCCGGGACCAGCGGCGACGGGTTCGCGTTGAAGGCACAGTTCGACAACGCGCTGAATCTCCCGGCCGAGGCGAAGGTCCGGCTGCTCGGTGCCGACGTGGGGTTCGTGGAGTCGATGGAGGTCGACGACTATCTCGCCGAGGTCGGCATGCGGATCGCCGACGGCACCCGCCTGCCGGACGGCACGCGCGCCGAATTACGTTCGGCGACACCACTCGGCGACGTGTTCGTCGCTCTCGAACCGCCCGCCGAACCCGAGCCCGGGACCGCCCTCCTCGGAGACGGTGACGTCATCCCGCTCGACCGCACGTCGGCGGGCGCGACGGTCGAGGAGGTGCTGTCGACGGCCGCGATGCTGGTCAACGGCGGTGCCATCCGCAGCCTCACCGACATCGTCAACGGTCTCGGCGAGTCCCTCGGCGACGACGGGCAACAGCTCGGAACACTTGTCCGCCAGTCGACGGTCCTGGTGTCCTCGCTGTCGAAACGGACCGATGAGATCGAGGCCGTGCTCGGCTCTGCGAGTCGCCTGGCGTCGACGGTGTCGGCCCGGCAGCAGACCATCGACTCCGCGCTGGCAGCGGCCGGCCCCGCACTGTGGACGGTGGCCGACAACACGCAGTCGATCCTGGCGACCGTCCAGCAGGTGGATCGGATCATCCGGCAACTCGGGGCCTTTCCGTCGGTGAAGGGAACCGCGGCCGGCGGGATGATGGACGACATCAACCGGATCGCCGGATCGCTGAACGCCGCCGCCACGGCGCCCGGGGCCAGCCTCGACGCGGTCAACCGCATCCTCGGACCCATCGTCAAGCTGACCAACGCGACCTCGGGGCACACCGACGTCGCCATCTCCCAGTTCGCGATCGGCGCCTTCGACGATCCGAATCATCGCGGTGACCCGGGTTCGCGGCTCCCCGATGTGCGCGACTGGGAGCAGTTCGTCGGCTCGTTGTCGCTGACGCTGATGCGATTGCGGCAGCACGTCGAACCGAGGGCACCACGATGAGCGCGCGACCCGACCTGGTGGAGACCGGTGCGCGCGGCATCGTCTCCGCGGTGCGATGGGGGCGGCGTCGGCGCAACTGGTTGTCGGTACTGGGTCTTCTGACGATCCTCGTCGTCGGGGTGGCCTACCTGCTGGTCGACACTCTCCAACGCGATCCGACCACGTCGAACATCCGCGTCGAGGTCGAACTCGCGCAATCCGGTGGGCTGCTGCCGAATCAGGACGTCACTCTGCGCGGCGTGCCGGTCGGTCGGGTCGACGCGGTGCGCATCGACGATGACGGAGTGCGCGTGGTCGCCACCATCGACGCAGGGATCAAGATCCCGGCCGACGGGGAGGTCCGGGTGTCGAGCCTGTCGCCGGCAGGTGAGCAGTTCCTCGACTTCCAGCCGTCCAGTGATTCGGCTCCGTTCCTCACCGACGGGACGGTCGTCGAGGAGAAGCGCACCACCACTCCGGTGCCGATGGCCACGTTGCTGGAGAGCATGGATCCGGCTCTCGCGCAGATCGACACCGAACAGCTGACGCTCATCATGAACGAGCTGGGCACCGGGGACGAAGGGGCGCAGAAGCTCCGCGACATCGTGCGGGGTGGGACCTTCCTGGTGTCCACTCTGGATTCGGTGCTGCCGCAGACGGTCAACGTGATCAGGACGAGCAAGGTCGTGCTGACCACGCTCGCCGACACCGCCCCTGGTCTGCGGGCAACCGCGGGCAACCTCGAATCCTCCCTCGCTGGTGTGGGTTCCATGGATGGCGGTCTACGGCGGATGCTCGACCAGACACCGGCAACCCTGCGCGGCGTCGACGGATTGTTCGACGACAACTCGCCGACAATGGTGCAGCTGCTCGGCAACCTGGTGACGGTGTCGCAGATGGCGTACCTACGTACACCGGCACTGCGCGAGTTCTTCTTCCCGACACAGCGATCCGGGTCAGCCCTCGACGCGATCAGCACCGCCTTCCGCGACGGCGGCCTGTGGGGCAGCGTCGACGTGTTCCCTCGTGTGCCCTGCGATTACCACCTGCCGCGGGCGGCTCCGTCGCGGCCGGACTTCCCGGAGCCGTTCCTGAACACGCACTGCAAGGACACCGAACTCCTCGTCCGCGGTGCCGGCGCCGTACCGCGACCGCCCGGAGATGACACCAACCTGCCGAAACCGGGGAGCGACCCCCATGCCCGGACCAATCCGACACCGCGTGGACCGCAGACCATTCCGACACCGTTCGGTGGTCCGGACATCCACTTCAACTAGACCGCCCGCATCCAACCGAGAGGTGAGACCGTGAGCACCACGACGAGCAAGACGACCGAGACCAGGAACACCGCACCCAAGGGCAAGGACGTCGTCAAGAAGTCGCCTGTGCGCGGGGGCAAGGCGCGTCGAGCACGCAGTGAATCAACGGTGGGCGAGGCCTCCACCGGCACCGTCTCCGCTGACACCGCCTCGACCGACACCGGCCTGGAGACCACCGAGATCGAGGTCAGGGATGCCGGGACTTCCGAGGCGACCGACGCGCCTGCCTCCGCCGACAAGGAGACGCGGACGGAGAGTACCGCCGCGACCAAGACCACGGGGCGTCGTCGTCCGGTGATCCGGGAGGGACGACTGGCAAGTCTGCTCCGGCCCCGCCGGGTCGTCGCGATACTGGCGATCGTCGCGCTGCTCGCCGGTGGTGGCTACGCGGGGTGGAAGCTGTACGAGAACCACGCGGTCAACCAGGCCGAGCAGCAGGCGGTGGCCACCGCCAAGGACTATGCGGTGACGCTGACGAGCATCGACTCCGGCAGCATCGACCAGAACTTCACCGACGTCCTCGGCGGCGCGACCGGCGAGTTCAAGGACATGTACTCGCGGTCGAGCAGTCAGCTCAAGCAGATGCTCGTCGACAACAAGGCCACCAGCAAGGGCGTCGTCATCGACGCGGGCGTGAAGTCGGCGACCGCCGATCGGGTCGTGGTGATGGTGTTCGTCGACCAGTCGATCACCAACAGCGCCAGCCCCGAACCGCGTGTCGACCGTAGTCGGGTGCTGATGACCATGGACAAGGTCGACGGCCGCTGGCTGGCGAGCAAGGTGGATCTGCCCTGACGGTCGCCGGGCAGTACCCGACTGTGTCAGCGTCGGGACCCCGGCGGGTCCCCGGCCGGGCGTAGCGCCCAGGACGGAACCCAGTGCGTCACCTTCTCCTGCCGGTCCTTCGCGGTGATGGTGTAGGTGACCTTGCCGTACCAGGCAC
The DNA here is from genome assembly GCF_054823965.1 of Gordonia sp. GN26. NCBI lineage: Bacteria > Bacillati > Actinomycetota > Actinomycetes > Mycobacteriales > Gordoniaceae > Gordonia > Gordonia sp. GN26. The sequence continues at coordinate 13,815 of NZ_JSYC01000034.1, forward strand.
CCCATTCGTCGCGCCCCCATTCGGTGAGAACGCCGAGGTGGACCGACCTGATCTGCAGGCCCTCGGGGTTGTACTCGCCGGTGAAGTGGGGTGCGTTGGGGTATAGCGCACCCAGATCGATCAGCACCGCCTTGTGCCCGACCCGCACGAACGCCGGCCGTTGTGGTTGGCCGTTGTCCCCGCCAATCCACTTCATGCCCACCCCGGAATTATCGCACGTATGTTCGAGCGATGGCAGTGGGGTGGCCGGTCGTCTTGCCGGCGAGGTGACCTCGATACGCGGCGTCCTCGCTGCGCTCGGTCGTCGCTACTCGGCCGGCGACGGGGACGCCACGTCACCTTGGCTACATCTGCTGGTTGAGTAGGCGCGGAGCTTGCGACGGGCCGTATCGAAACCACTCGGCACTTCACACTGTGGAGTTGTCAAAGATCGAACGCGGTCCCGGCTGATCGCCGGGTGCGGAAGGTGCTGCGCGTGAGTTTGTGGGTCAGGCGGCGTCGTCGAGGCGCATGGTGCGGCGGTTGTAGGCGGGGAGCGGGCGGCGGCAGGGGTCGATGTCTGCCGGCGGGATGAGCCAGGGGTGGCGGTCGAAGCCGATCATGATGTCCCAGCCGTTGTGGTGGACCTGGGTGTGGCAGCGCTGGCAGAGCAGGCAGCCGTTGTCGAGGTCGGTATCACCGTCGTCGGACCAGTGCTGGATATGGTGAACCTGCGTATGTGACGGCGGCGCACCACATTTGATGCAATTCCCGTCGCGGATGATGATCGCCTTGCGCAAGTGCGTCGGGAACAGTCGTCGTTCACGACCCATCTCGAGTGGCACTGTCTCGCCGTCGATGATGACCTCGATCAGGGTCCCGTCGCACGACAACTGCTTCGCAACTGCCCGCGTGACCGATCCGGTCCAGGGTAGGGATGCCGGATCGGCACCTTCGGCGGGGATGGTCAGGATCGTCTGGGCTCGCGGTATCCCGATGGTGTCCATCGCCGCACCCACTGCGGCTTGGTCCAGTAGCACGTCGAGGGCATCGGCGCGGATCTGCGTTGCCGAGCGTCGATCGGGGGAGCCGTCGGGTTCGGGACGCGGCATGGAGCGTTCGTCGATCATGGCGATGAACTTCTCGCCCACGGACTGCGTGACGTCAGCTTGGATTTCGACACGGCCTTCGTCGGTGATGTTGTGGGACAGCGTGTTCAGGGTTCGGTCGTCGCACGCGGGAATGCCGCCCTCGGTGTCGGCAATGGTGTTGCCGATGGCGTGGGCATGCTTCTGTATCTCGGCGGGTGTGGCACCCGACAGGGCCTGGGCGAGGAGTTCGGTCTCATGATCGACGCGATCGTCGTCGGAAAATGTTGTGGGCGAGCGATTCTCGATGGTCACCACGCCGCGGACGATGGCATCGACGATCTCGCCGGAGAGTCTCCCATCGGCAGCGCAGGCCTCGACCTTGCTCAGAGTGCCGAGGGCGGCGGCGATGCGGGTGGTGCGAGCGGCTACTGCGGGCGGGAGGCCCATCTCGATCAACAGTCGCTTGAGGGTCGAGCCTGTTTTCTCCGCGACGTGCAGATCAGCGAGCTTGGCTGCGTGTGTGCCGATTCGGTGATCGGCGAGGTTGCGCAGCAAGATCCACCGGCTGAGCTGCGCGTGCGTCTCGATGCCGGTGGGGTCGTCGGTGGGTGGGATGATCTCGACGAGTTGGTCGAGGATCTGGTCGAGCGGAGTCGTGTGGGTGGCGATCATGGCGGGAGCCGTCCCTCTCGTGGGGCGCGGTTGGATGGGACCGTCGTCGACTACTGCTCCGTCATCAATTTCTGTGCTTTCAGTTGTACAGCGGTGGTCTGACAAAACGCTTCTGGCGCCGGAGTTGGTCAATCGCCCCAGTCGTCTGGGCTGTCTACCTGCACCGATGGCGTTCACCGGCTCGGCGCGTCGAGGTGCACACCTCAATCGGGTCTCCGGCCTGCGAACCGGGTCCGCCCGTGTGAATATGGTCAGAACACTGTGGAAAGTGCAGGTGACGCCGATGAAGGATCGTTTTGTTGGTTGCATCGTGGGGGGTGCGGTCGGCGACGCGCTCGGGGGATCGGTCGAGTTCATGTCTCGCTCGGCCATCATCGAGCGGTTCGGCCCGTCGGGGATCACCTCCTATGCGCCGGCGTACGGCGGCACCGGAACCATCACCGATGACACCCAGATGACCCTCTTCACGGCCGAGGGATTGCTGCGCGCGTGGCTGCGGGATTGCGATGGCGGTATCTCCTGTTTTGCGGCAGCAACTGCGCGCGCGTATCTCCGATGGTTCATCACGCAAGGCGAACATCCCCGGCACGGCGTGCTGCCGATGGGGGAGCGCACCAGCTGGTTGACGGGTCACCGAGAACTGCACAGCCAACGCGCCCCCGGCAACACCTGCCTGAGTGCACTGCGTTCCACGACGCGCCCGGGAACCCCGGCCGACAATGACAGCAAGGGTTGCGGCGGAGTCATGCGGGCCGCGCCGGTCGGGTTGTTCGCCTCACGTGCGGAGTGGTCGGCGGTCGGCACCTTCGACCTCGGGACCGCGATCGCCGCATTGACTCACGGACACCCGTCGGGGTCGCTGACCGGTGGTGTTCTCGCGGTGATGGTCCGCGAACTCGTCGAAGGCGCCACGCTCGACGAGGCGCTCGCGGCGTCGAAGGACATCCTGCGGACCAAGTCGCAGCACGAGGAGACCTTGGCCGCCATCGAACTCGCCGAACGGCTCGCGTCCGACGCCCTCGCGCCCGAGGAGGCGATCTCCCGACTCGGCGAGGGCTGGGTGGCGGAGGAAGCGCTCGCGATCTCGATCTACTGCGCGCTCGTCGGAAGCGACTTCGAAGCGGCCGTCGTGCTCGCCGTCAACCACGACGGCGACTCGGACTCGACCGGGGCGATCACCGGCAACCTGCTCGGCGCGCGCGACGGCATCGGAGTCGTCCCGGGGCGGTGGCTCGAGCAGCTCGAACTTCGCGGCGTCATCACCGAGGTGGCCACCGACCTGTACGACTTCGCCGACTGGGAACTCGATGCTCCGATGTCGGAGAGGTACGCGGGGCTGCAGGTGGCGGGCTGAGTCGAGAGTGGGTCACCGGGCCTTCGTGGCTCGTCGCCTACGCTCCTCGCACCTCCAGTGCCCGCGGCCGGTGATCCGGCCGTCGTGAGGGTCGAAAGGGCCCGCTCTCTGAGAAGCGCCCAGATCTCGACTGCCGAACCTCAACTCGACCGGCAGACGTCGATCGAAGTCTGCCAGTCGGGTTGACGTCGACCGGTAGTTGAGTGGCGACGGTGACTCGCCAGGCCTTCGTGGCTCGTCGACTTCGATGCGCTCCTTCGTCGCTACTCAGCCCGGCGGTTTTCGCTCCTCGCACCTCAGGCAGGGGGGAGTCGCTTCCTTGCGCCTCAGGCGGCAGTGACGCCGATCCCGGCGTGCTCGAGGAACCGTCCGACGAGCCGGTCGCAGCGGGCCGCGGCCTGGTCGGCAGCGGCGTCGATCTCGGTAGCCAGGGCGCGGGTGTCGACCGAGCCGTCGTCGCTGCCCGACCGTGCGCTCGTGAATCCCTTACGCCACGCGGAGAAGCAGTCCGGGGTGATCTCCGGATGGAACTGCACACCCAGGTGCGGTCCCGAGACGTAGGCCTGGACACCCGCGTCGTTGACCGCGATCACCTCGGCCACGTCGGACACGGTGATCGTGTCGTGGTGGAACTCCATCCACGGGCCCTCTTCCACGAGATCGGGGCGGGTGGTGCTGACGGTGACGAAGCCGTGCTCGGGACGCGTGCTCGGTGCCACCGAACCACCGAGCGCCCGCGCGAGGATCTGGGCGCCGAAGCAGACACCGAAGATCGGTACCTGCTGGGCGATCGTGTCGGAGAGGTACCGGAGTTCGGGTTCCACCCACGGCAGCGAGGCATCGAAGGCCGAATCCGGGGAACCGGTCACGCACACCAGGTCGAATCCACTTGCCTCGGGGAGAGACTCGTCTTCGACGTCCCGGATGACGACGTCGAACCCGCGGTCGGCGAAGGCGGGGTGCAACGAACCGAGAACCGTTTCGCGCCACTCCGGCCGCACACCGTGAACGAGTGCGAGAACCCTGCCGCTCACCTGAACTCCTCTCGAACATCTGTGACCGGTCAGGTTAGTCGTTTGCGCGGCTCACAGAATGCTCGGGCCGCCTCCGGATCGACTGTGACAATCGGCGTGGTTCGGCCGACGGCGTGGATTCGGGCAGGTCAGAGTGCCGCTGGTCGATGACGGAGGTGCGCAATACGGGCGCCACGATCAGGTTGCCGATCGGTTACAGCGGTCGGATTGAGTACTCCTGCACGGTGATGCCGGTGCCGTCCGGCGCCCCTCACGGCCACCGGTGGCAAGGAGGCAGGACACATGACAGTGAAGGTCGCGGCGGGCCGAGGCGATGCCGGAACCCGTTTGCTCGCAGGGGCATCGGGTGTGGGTTTCATCCTCGCGATCTGCGGCTCGAATGCGATGACGCCGCTCCTCCCCGGTTACATGGACCGCCATGGCTTCGGGCCGGCCGCCGCCGCCGTGCTGTTCGCCACGTACTTCGTCGCACTCATCGTGATCCTTTTGATCTCGGCTCGCGGGCCACTGATCCGGCACACGCGCACGGTCCTGCCGATTGCGTTCCTCACGGCGATCGTCGGCGACCTCGTGGAGATCGTCGGCGCCTGGTATCCGCTACTGCTCTTTCCCGGCCGGTTGATGACGGGCGCGTCGGTGGCGCTGAGCACCGGTGCGGCGGCGGCGATGATGGTCGCCGCCCGCGGTGAGAAGGGGCGTGCGTTCATGGCGACCGGCTCGCTCATCGGTGCCGGTACCGGCCTCATCGCCGCGATCCTCATTGCCGTGTATCTGCCCTGGCAGTTGGTGACGGTCTACGCCGTCCACGCGGTCGCGATGACGATCTGTCTCGGTTTCCTGTTCGCCGGATTGCGGGCCGCGCCGGATCTGCTTGCGCCGGACCGTGATCCCGTGCCGACGGTCGTCGAACCGGAGCTCGCGGACGTACCGTCGGCACACACCGGAGATCTCGACGTCGTGGTCGAATCGTCCCGGTCCCGCGACCCCGGTGCATACCTCGTCGGGGCGCTCGCCTGGGCGATCGGCGCACTCGCGGTCGGTGCGATGCCGAACGCGATTCTCGCGACGGGCATCAGCGACTCGTTGCTCGTGGCCCAATGTGTCGGCGGCGCATGCCTGATCGTGTCGATGCTGGCGAACTTCGCCGGCGTGGGCCTTCGCGTCATCACCACCCTGCCAGCAGTGGGATCACTGCTGGCGCTGGGCTGGTCGATCGCCATCGCGGGTCTCGCGATGGGTCGCCTCGAGGTCATCCTGCTGGGCACCGTCATCGGCGGCATCGGTCAGGCCGGCGGATACCGGGTCGCGCTCGCGTACATCACCGTGGGGCTCACACCCATCCAGCAGGGCCGCGTCGCGGCGACGTTCTCGGCCTTCGCCTACAGCGGTGCCGGCGTGATGGTGGTGCTCGACGGCGTTGCCGGACAGCTCGCCGGAACGATCGGCGGGGCCGTGACCATCGGCGTCGCCTACGCGGTCACCTCGGCGGTCGCGATCGGGCTGGTCCTGCGTCGTACACGGCGGACGGCGCAGCCGGCCGTGACCCGGCCGGTGGATCGCGAAACCGCCGACACCGCATCCTGATCGAAGCCGACGGTCGGTGACACCGCAGGTCAGCGGCCTTCTCTCGGGGAGGTGCCGGGCGTGTGCCTACGGTGGATGTCATGGCACCCCTGACGCGCGTCTCCGGCCCGATCACCTGGCTCGCAGTGATTCTCGCAGTAGCGCAGGTGGTGGCGCCGGTTGTGCCGTTCTCCGGGATCGGTGCCTCACCCAACGAGTCGACGACCGATCTTCTCATCACGCCGGCCGGTTGGACGTTCTCCATCTGGAGCCTGATCTACCTGCTGTCCGTCGTCTTCGCACTCGCGGTGGTGTGGAAGGGAGCGACGGGGACCGCAGATCCGCGTCGTCTGCTGATCGACCTCGAGATCGCCTTCGCCGGCGCGGCCATCTGGATCCTGGTGTCCGCGGCGGAATGGACGTGGGTCACCCCGATCGTGCTGACCGTGATGACGGTGGTCCTGCTCGACGCCGCACGCATCGCGGCGCGCCCCGCCGACGACGAGGCGCCTGGCTGGTTGCGGGTGCTCGCCCGAATCCTGGTCGGCATCTACGCCGCGTGGGCCACCGCAGCGGTGTTCCAGAACTGGGCGGCCGCCATCGGCGCCGACCTCGCCGACCCGCAGTCCCTCGGCTGGCAGCTCACGATCCTCGTCCTGTGTGCACTCTTCGGTCTCGCAGTCACGGTCGCGGCCGGCTCCGTGCTCGTCGCCTACCCGCTCACGCTGATCTGGGCGTTCCTCGGCATCCTGGCCACCGCCCAGGGTGAGACGACCGCCGTCGTGTGGGTCGCCATCGTCACGATCGTCGCGCTGGTGGTCACCACGGGTGCCGTGTTCGTCCTGCGACGCCGTCGCGTCGACCGCGCCCCGGCCGTCACCTAGAGGGGTTTCACCACGGCTCGAGCGGTCGTGGCCTTCTAGAATCTTCGTCGTGCGCAACAAACCCGTCACGGGCTACGACGTCGCCCGCCGGGCCGGGGTGTCGCAGTCGACGGTGTCGCGCGCGCTGCGCGACGACCCGCGGGTGATCGAGGAGACCCGCGCCCACATCCAGGCGCTGGCCAGGGAAATGGGATACGTCCCGCACGTGACCGCGCGGAGCCTCATCACGAGGCGGTCGTCGACGATCGGGGTGGTGACCGGCGACCTGCGCAACCCGTCGTTTCCGGTACTCGCCAACACTCTTCAGGACCGGTTCGCCCGCGACGACTATCGGGTGTTGTTGCTCAGCGACCGCGAAGGTCCGACGGGCACCGTGGACAAGGACCTCGAGGCCTTGCGCGGGGGTCTGGTCGACGGGGTCGTCTACATCTCGGCCCGACTCGACTCGCCGGTCGTCTCGGAGATGCTCGACTGGCGGATGCCGCTGGTCATCCTCAGCCGCGACGTCGACGGCACGCAGGCCGGCCGGGTCGACCGAGTCACGTCGGACAACATCGGTGGCGGGAGGCTCGTCGCACAGCATCTCGTCGACCTGGGGCATCGTCGGATCGGACTGATCTCCGGACCGGTGGACAACCCGAGCATCAAGCTCCGCGAGACCGGGTTCCGGGACGAACTGGCAAGGCTCGGAGCCGATCTCGACGAGACGATGGTGTACCGCGGTGAGGTCGACGCGAGGACCGGACTCGACGGCGGCCTGCGCCTGCTCGGCCGATCTGACCGGCCAACCGCCTTGTTCTGCGCCACCGACTATGTGGCTTTCGGAACCCTCGACGCCGCGAAACGGCTGGGACTCGCTGTGCCGGAGGATGTCTCGGTCGTTGGTTACAACGACCTCGACCTGGCGGGCTGGTCGATCTTCGATCTCGCGACGGTACGCCAGCCCCTCGAGGAGATGGCGTTGGCCGCGGCCGAGCTCCTGCTCGCACGGATCGACGGCGCCGCGGGCACCCCGGTCCACCGCGCCTTCGGTGTCGAATGGGTCGGCCGCGGCAGTGCCGGACCATGCCCCGACGGCGTCTGAAACCGAGCATTCGCTCGGCAACATCTCGGTAACCCGACGAACACCGTCACGCAAAAACCCCAGCATACATTCGAATGCATCCAGTTCGGGGGACACCCGGCCGGAACGGCCGGAGGGCGGCAGCGGGGCCGCCACTGGATCGCAAACCAACGGCGGAAACAAACCACGCGCGGCGCAGCTATGCCACGCGCAGGTTCTCATGACCACGCAGCGTAGGAGTGACATGGAAATCGGCGTCTTCATCCCCATCGGCAACAACGGCTGGCTCATCTCCAAGAGTGCGCCCCAGTACATGCCGTCATTCGAGCTGAACAAGACCATCGTGCAGAAGGCGGAGGCACACGGGCTGGACTTCGCGCTGTCGATGATCAAGCTCCGCGGCTTCGGTGGCGACACCGAGTTCTGGGACCACAACCTCGAATCCTTCACGCTCATGGCAGGTCTCGCGGCGGTTACCGATCGGATCAAACTGTTCGCCTCGACCGCCATCCTCACCCTGCCGCCGGCGATCGTCGCGCGCATGACAAGCACCATCGACTCGATCGCCCCGGGACGGTTCGGTGTGAACATCGTGACCGGTTGGGCACCGGGCGAATACACCCAGATGGGGTTGTGGCCGGGCGAGGAGTACTTCGGCTACCGGTATGAGCAGGCCGGCGAGTACGTGAAGGTCCTTCGCGAACTGTGGGCCGAAGGCTCCAGCGACTTCAAGGGCAAGCACTACACCATGGACGACTGCGTCCTGTCGCCGCCGCCGGCGGCCAAGACGGCCCCGATCGTCGCTGCGGGACAATCGAACACCGGTATGAAGTTCGCCGCCGAGAACGCCGACTTCAACTTCATCCTCGGCTCGGGGATCAACACCCCGCTGGCCGTGGAGGAATCGACGTCGACACTGGTCGCCGCCGCCAAGGAAAGCGGGCGGGACGTCGGGGCCATGGTCCTGTTCATGATCATCGCCGACGAGACCGACGAAGCGGCACAGGCGAAGTGGCAGGACTATCACGACAACGCAGACCTCGCCGCGCTCGGCTACATGGCCGACGAGTCCGCCGCCGACGCGAGCGCCGACGACAGCTCGACCGCCAAGACGATCTCGCTGCCCGAGGGTGCGGTGAACTTCAACATGGGCACCCTGGTCGGGTCGTACGACACCGTCGCGAAGATGCTCGACCAGGTCGCCGAACTCGAAGGCGTCAAGGGCATCATGCTGACCTTCGACGACTTCGTGAAGGGCGTGGACACCTTCGGCACCCGAATCCAACCGTTGATGAAGTGCCGTCAGGACAACGCCGCCGCGGCGTGACGCAGGCACCTGGTGAGCGGGCATCGAGTGCGCCTGCTCACCAGGTGGTTTCGATACGGCTCGTCGC
>NZ_JSYC01000034.1:22858-99903 GCF_054823965.1 Gordonia sp. GN26
GGGAACGGCAACTGACAAAAGGGTAGTGATGGTGCAATCGTTTGATGTCGCGGTCGTGCAGATCGGTGAGCTCACCGACGACGTCGACCACAATCTGGAACGGCTCGTCGACGCGGTCGAGGGTGTCACGTCAGGAGATGCGCCGGACCTTGTCGTCCTTCCGGAACTGATCACCGCACCCTACTTCTGCACCAGCCACGACACCGACCGGACCGGATGGGCGCAGACAATCCCGGGGGAGGCGACGCAACGAATCGCGGCCATCGCACGAAAGCGTGGCTGCGCCATCGCCTTCGGCACCTATGAGTGGACGACGGACGGCACCTTCCACAACTCGGTCGTCCTGATCGACGGCGCGGGAGAGATCGTCGACTGGCGAACCCCGCACGGCGGCCGGATGCCCGCCTATCGGAAACTGTCGCTGCCGGCGAGCAAGGTCAGCGGCATCGACATCGACGAGAAGTACCACTTTGCTCCGGGGCCGGCGCCCGCGACCGCGGATCTGCTCGGCACCCGCTTCGGTTGTGTCATCTGCTACGACCGGACCTTCCCCGAATACTGGGCGGTCGCCCGCGCACTCGGGGCCGAGGTGATGCTGGCCATCGTCTCGTCGCTGGGATCACGGGAGGACCTCTTCCTGGCCGAATTACAGACGCGCGCACTGGAATCCCAGACCTGGGTGATCGCGGCGAACCGCGCCGGACCGGAAACCCTCAACGGGGTCACCGTCGACTACTTCGGACTGTCGTGCGTGATCGCACCCAACGGTGAGATCGTCGCCCAGGCGCCTGCACACCAATCCGGCGAGACGCTGCGGTTCACCATCGACCTCGATCGTGTGTCCCAGGTGCGTCGCGCACTGCCGCTACGTCGCGACCGCCGTGCCGACGTCATCTCCCTCCTCGACGACCTGACATCTGGTGTCATCCAACCTCTTCCGATCGATCGTGGGTCCGACCACGGCGACGATGACGCCGTTCCGGCGACCGTCACCCCGATCGGGTTGCGGCGGTGACCGGAACCCACTACCCGGATCTGACCGCGGACGCGGTGGCCGCCGTGGACGAACTCGCCGGCGCTGCGCACACGGACATGTCGGAGGTCCTGCAACGATCCCGGGAGCGGACGCTGCCGGCGTCGCCGTGTGTGACCGGCGCCGAGCCTGCGGACTTCCACGGTCGGATGATGGCGTACCCGGTGCCCGACGGACCTCCGGTCCGGGTGCCGGTCGTGCGCACGGACGCCGCGCTGCACGATTTGGGCGTCGTCGAACTGCTCGAGGCCTTTCGCACGGGCCGCACCACCCCGACCGAGGTGCTCGAGGCACTGAGTCTGCGTTGGGACGAACCGGAACTCGTGGGCGGGGCGATCCTCGCCACCGTGGACGGTCGCTCTGCCGCCGCGGCGTCGGACGACCGCTGGCGATCCGGAACGCCCCGTCCGCTGGAGGGAATCCCGTTCGCGGTCAAGGACATCATCGACGTGGCGGCGTCGCCGATCACCGCGGGATCGCACACGACGGGCAACCGGATCGCAAGCGCCGACGCCACCGTGGTCGCCCGCCTCCGGGCGGCGGGAGCCATTCCGGTCCTCATCACCGCGACCACCGAATTCGCCTGCGGTGCGCCGTTCAACGCACGATACGGGCCCGTCACCAATCCCTGGGATCGGGAGCGGTGGACCGGAGGCTCGTCCACCGGTTCAGGTGGTGCGCTGGCCGCCGGACTGGTCCCGCTCGCACTCGGCTCCGACACCGGCGGTTCGATCCGCGTACCCAGTGCGCTGTGCAACCTCTCGGGTGTCAAGCCCACCTATGGGCTCGTCCCGCGAACCGGTGTGGTGTCGCTGTCGTGGACGCTCGATCACCTCGGCCCGATGGCGAGATCCGCCGCCGACCTGCGTGCTGTTCTCGCGGTAATCGCCGGTCCCGACGGCGTGGACCCGACCGCGGTGACGCCCTCCATCACCGCAGCACTCCGCGATCGGCTCGGCGACCACGGCGGGTTGGATGCCCCGTCCCTGGCCGGTGTGCGCGTGGGCATTCCGCGCAATTGGTTCACCGAGGTCTGCGACGCCGCGGTCCTGAGAGCCTGGCAGGCGGCCATCGGTGTTCTGTCGGATCTCGGCGCCGAGACGGTAGTCGTCGATCTGCCCGACGCGGAACTGCTGTTCGACGAGTTCACCATCGTCCTCGTCAGCGAACTCGCCGCCAACCAAGAGGGTGCGCTGGATCGGTTCGCGCACTTCGACATCGGCACCCAGGTGCGGATCGCGCGCGGCCGCGTGCCCGGGGCGATCGACTACATTCGCGCGTTGCGTCGGCGGGCGCCCGCGCTGACCGCCACGGTCGATGCCTTCGACACCGCCGGGATCGACGTCTTCGTCACGCCCGGTATCGGGGCGACCGCGCCACGTCTGTCCGACGTCACCGTTGAGATCAACGGGGAACGGCACCCGATGCAGGGCGTCATCGGCCGCAACACCGGCGTCTTCGATCATCTCGGTCTCCCAGCCGCGATGATCCCGGCGGGATTCGCGGACGGACTACCGGTGGGCGTCCAACTCGTCGGCCGACCGTGGGCCGACGACGCCGTCCTGCGGATCGGGCAGGCGTATCAGACCGTCACCGACCACCACCGTCGTCGACCGCATGAGTGAAACCCCGACACGCGCTGCTGCGAGACCGCATCCACACCCGTGGCGGGTGTTCGCCGCCACGAGTGTCGGGGTGATCGCGGTCTTCGTCGCGATGAGCGGACTGACCGTCGCATTGCCGACCCTCAGCCGCGAGCTCAATGCCACGCCGGCGCAGTCGACGTGGATCCTGTTGGGCTACATGGTGGTCACCACCGCGCTGATCCTGGTGTTCGGTCGGCTCGCCGACATCGTCGGCCGCCGTCCGCTCTATCTGTCGGGCCTGATCGTCTTCACGCTCGCGTCGACCCTGTGCATCGTGAGTCCGTCCGCCGAGTTCCTCATCGTCGCAAGGGTTCTGCAAGGGATCGGTGCGGCCGCGGTGGTCACCAACAACACAGCTCTGCTGACCGACACCTTTCCGCCGCATCTGCTCAGCCGGGCACTCGGCTGGAATGCGACGGTCGCCGCGATCGGCCAGATCATCGGACCGGTCGTCGGCGGAGCGGCCACCGCGTTGTTCGGTTGGCGGGGGTTGTTCGCTGCGGTGCTCGGGATCGCCCTGATCGCCACGGCGGCTTCGCTACTGGTGATCCCGCGGGGCGTGGGCGGCATCAGGAGTCGCGAACCCTTCGACCTCGCAGGCGCCATCCTGGCAACCACGTTGCTGACCGCTGTCGTGCTGGCGCTGACCCCGGGCTCGTCGGCCGCATGGCTGCCGTGGTGCTTCGGGGCGGTGAGTCTTGTCGTCGGCGTGCTGCTGATCGTCGTCCAGCGTCGCCGGGCGCATCCGCTGATCGATCTGAGTCTGTTCGCCGACCGCGGCATCTCACTGGTCCTCCTCGCCGGTCTGCTCACCGCCACCGCCACCTACGCAGTCGCCCTGATCATCTCGCTCTACGTGCAGGCCGTGGACGGGACCTCGCCGTTCGTCGCCGGTCTGCTCGTCACGCCGGTGGCGGCGGGGACCGTCATCGCGGCGTCGGCGGCCGGCTGGTTGGTCATCAGGATCGCGCCTCGCACACTCGCCGCGACCGGGATGGCGTTGAACACCGTCGGCGTGCTCGGTGTGGCCGTCGTCCTGTCCGCGGACGGTTCGCTCCCGGTGACCGCGCTGTTCCTGTTCCTGATCGGCACCGGCATCGGGTTGTTCATGACGCCGAGCACGAGCGTGCTGATGTTGACCGTGCCGGCGAAGCGTCGTGGGATCGCGAACGGGATGCGCTCGACGCTCCAGAACGTCGGCAACCTGCTCAGCACGGCGATCGTGGTCGCCATCATCCCCATCGGGCTGGGCGCCGCAGCACAGCAGGCGGCGTACGGCGGTTCCCCCGCCGCGTTCGACGATGCCGACCTCAGCCGGTTCGTCGACAACCTCCAGCTGGCCGGCGTCGTTCTCGGGGCCATGTCCGCGGTGGGAATCGCGGTGTGCCTGTCCTTTCCGCGCCGGATGCCCACCCCGGAAGCCGAGGTGCTGCCCGTTCCCGAGTACGCCACGACGAAGGAGTCCGCATGACCGAATCGAACACCCCGGCGCCGTCTGGACGCCTCGGCCGGACCGAGCAGGCAACGGATTACGCACGGGCCGGCTTCGGTCAGGAACTGACGCCTGGGGAGCGGCCTGCGCTCGTGCTCGTCGACCCGGCCCGCGCCTACATCGACAAGGACTGCGCGCTCTACGCAGGCGTCGAGGAGAACGTCGAGGCGATGCGGGCAATGTTGGCGTCCCGCGGGCGCTTTCCTCGGAACGAGCCTGAACTCGTACCTGAACTCGCGGCGGATCGACACCGTCTTTCTGGCCGGACTGTCGACGAGTGGGTGCGTCCGGGCCACCGCACTCGATACGATGCAGCACGGCTTCATCCCGATCGTCGTCGAAGATGCTGTGGGAGATCGCGATCCGGCGATCCACCATGCCAACCTCTTCGACATGCAACAGAAGATGGCCGAGGTGTGGTCGCTGGCAAGGACCCAGGAGTTCCTCGGCCGTCTGACCGCGCCGTCGTCCGACGGCTGAACCAACGAGAGGCATTGCCATGACCACTACCGTCGTCGCCGGTAATCCGAAACCCGGTTCGCGAACGCTCGACGCGGCCAACCGGCTCGCCGAATCGCTGACCGGTTCCGCACCAGACCACATCGTCGACGTCATCGAACTCGGCCCGGGTCTCCTCGGTTGGGGCGACGACAAGGTCAAGGCCGCCGTCGAAACCGTCGCGTCATCGGATCTCGTCGTCTTCGCGAGCCCCACCTTCAAGGCGACCTATACCGGCGTCCTGAAGCTCTTCCTGGATCAGTTCGCCACCGGCGACGGTCTGCGCGACGTCACCGCGGTGCCGCTGATGCTCGGCGCCGGACCGGCGCACGCCATGGCACCCGACCTACTGCTGAAGCCGGTGCTCGTCGAACTCGGCGCCGCGTGCCCGCTGCCCGGTCTGTATCTGATCGACTCCACGTACACCGAGGACACCCGGATCGCCGACTACACCGAGCGTTGGAAGTCGGCGTTGCCGGGCCAGGGGACCGGCGCCTGACGTCCCTCAGCTCTTGGAGCCGGACCCCGGTGCGGCGAGCACGCGATGGAGTGCAGCCTTGACCGCGTCGGGGGTGATCATGCTCGCCCCGGCCATGATCCGGGTCATCGCCGACGGGGCCACCGACCGGGCCTCGCCGCTCATCATCGCCTCGTAGCCCTGCCTGGCGACCTCGGCCGGATCGTCCTTCGACATCCGGCCCATGCGGGTGTCGTCCATCTCGGCGCGATGGAAGAAGTTGGTCTCGGTCGGCCCGGGCATCAACGAGGTGACGCTGACCGCCGACTCTTTCAACTCGTTCTGTAGCGCCTCCGCGAACGACTGCAGGAACGACTTGGATGCGTTGTAGGTGGCCTGGAAGCTGCCCGGCATCATCGAGGCGATCGACGAGGTGATCAACAACCGGCCGGAGTCGCGCTCGACCATGTCGCGGAGCACGAGCTTGGCCAGGTGGACGGTGGACCGGACGTTGAGGTCGATGATCGACAGGTCCTCGGCGAGGTCGGTGTCGACGAAGGCGCCGCCATGTCCGATGCCGGCGTTGAGGGCAGCCGAGTGGAGGGGCCGACCGGTGTTCTGTACAGCGGCGTACAGCGCGTCGACGCCGTCGGCCGTACGCAGGTCCGCCCGAACCGCCGTGACCTCGCGGCCCTGTGCCCGCAGCCGGTCGGCGACATCGTCGATCGCGGGGTCCTCCGCGCAGATGATCAGGTCGAACCCGTCGTCGCCGAACAGCTCTGCCAGTTCGCGTCCGATGCCGCTCGACGCTCCGGTGATCAGTGCGAGACGTGCTTGTGCATGTGCCATCTACACCGCGTACCCGTCCGCACTCGGATCATGCGTGAGACACGGGCGGTTTCAGCCCTTCTTCGTCCGGCGGCTCCCGGCGTGCCAGTCCTCCTGCTCGGGCGTCTCGTCGTCGGTCACGCCGAAGGCGCGCAGTTGCGGCTTCTCCCGCAGGCTCCGCTTGAGTTCGGCGAAGCCGGGGAAGCTCGCCAGTCCGATCACGTGGTCCCAGAGGGTGACCGCGTCCTCGTCGCTGGGCAGGCGACTGATGACGGGCCCGAAGAACGCCACGCCATTCGGCGGCTGGAAGTGGATGATCGGCGTGCCGACGTCGCGTCCGGTGAGGGCGAGTGCCTCGTCGGTCTCGGCCTGGATCTCCGCGTCGATGCCGGTGTCCTCCAGTGCGTCGACGTGATGGGTGGGTAACCCGAGCTCCTCCAGTACCGGGGTGAGGAAGCCGACGGTGCCGCGGTGGTCGGTGTTGTCGACCGTGTACGTGCCGGTGTGTTCCTCGAAGAACCTGGTGCCCAGTGCGACGTAGAACGGATCGATCGCATCCCGTCCGTGCTCTCGACGGATGCTCGCAGCGACGCGGAGCAGCCGGAGTCCGGCCGTGTGTCCCGCCTCGTACTCGGGCGGGAAATGCGCGGCGTAGTCGATGTGCGAGTTCAGCAGTCGGAGCGAGATGAACCGCCAGTCGACGCCGTAATCGCGCTGCGCCTGGACCTTGCGAACCCATTTGCTCGTCATCCACGCGAACGGACACACGGGATCGAAGTAGAAGTTGATGTCGGCGTGGGTCATGGGGTCGACGGTAGTGCCGAAAAACGCCCCGGGTGAACGGATCACCCGGGGCGTTTCGATTGGTACAGCGAGGACTAGAGGTCCAGCGAAGCGAGCGCCTCGTTGAAGGTCTTGCTCGGACGCATCACCGAAGCGGTCTTGTCCCAGTCCGGGTAGTAGTAGCCGCCGATGTCGACCTGCTGACCCTGGACGGAGTTCAGCTCCTCGACGATCTTCTCCTCGTTCGCGGCGAGGGTCTCGGCCAGCTGCGCGAACTGCTTGGCCAGCTCGGTGTCCTCGGTCTGGCCGGCCAGCTCCTGGGCCCAGTACAGGGCGAGGTAGAACTGGCTGCCGCGGTTGTCGAGCTCACCGGTCTTGCGCGACGGGCCCTTGTCGTTCTCGAGCAGCTTGCCGGTCGCGGCGTCGAGCGCCTTGGCCAGGATCACCGCACGCTCGTCGTCGAACTTCTTGCCCACGTCCTCGAGGCTGACCGCGAGGGCGAGGAACTCACCCAGCGAGTCCCAGCGGAGGTGGTTCTCCTCGATGAGCTGCTTGACGTGCTTCGGTGCCGAACCGCCCGCACCGGTCTCGTAGAGACCGCCGCCGGCCATCAGCGGCACGATCGACAGCATCTTCGCGCTGGTGCCGAGCTCCAGGATCGGGAAGAGGTCGGTGAGGTAGTCGCGGAGGATGTTGCCGGTCGCCGAGATGGTGTCCAGGCCGCGGACGACGCGCTCGAGGGTGTACCGCATGGCGCGGACCTGCGACATGATCTGGATGTCCAGACCCTCGGTGTCGTGGTCGGGGAGGTACTTGTGGACCTTCTTGATGAGCTCGTTCTCGTGCGGGCGGTACGGGTCGAGCCAGAACAGGACCGGCATGCCCGAGTCGCGGCATCGGTTGACGGCCAGCTTGATCCAGTCCTGGATCGGGGCGTCCTTCACGATGCAGAGGCGCCAGATGTCGCCCTCTTCGACGGTCTGGGTCAGCAGGACCTCACCGGTCTCGATGTCGGTGATGTTGGCGGTGCCGCCGACCGGGACCTCGAAGGTCTTGTCGTGCGAGCCGTACTCCTCGGCCTTCTGCGCCATCAGGCCGACGTTGGGGACGGTGCCCATCGTCGTGGGATCGAACTGCCCGTTGGTCTTACAGAAGTTGATCATCTCCTGGTAGATGCGGGAGAAGGTCGACTCCGGGTTGACCGCCTTGGTGTCCTTGAGGCGTCCGTCGGCGCCGTACATCTTGCCGCCGGCGCGGATCATCGCGGGCATCGAGGCGTCGACGATGACGTCGCTGGGGGAGTGGAAGTTCGAGATGCCGCGGGCCGAGTCGACCATGGCCAGCTCGGGACGGTGCTCGTGGCACTTGTGCAGGTCGTCGATGATCTCCTCGCGCTGGGCGCTGGGGAGCGACTCGATCTTGCTGTACAGATCCGACAGGCCGTTGTTGACGTTGACGCCGAGCTCGTCGAACAGTGCGCCGTGCTTCTCGAAGGCGTCGCGGTAGAAGACCTTGACCGCGTGGCCGAAGACGATGGGGTGCGAAACGCGCATCATCGTCGCCTTGACGTGGAGCGAGAACATGACGCCGGTCTTGTAGGCGTCCTCGATCTGCTCTTCGTAGAACTTGATGAGCGCCTTCTTGCTCATGAACATGCTGTCGATGACGTCGCCGTCGGTGATGTCGACCTCGGGCTTGAGGATCAGCGTCTCGCTGCCGTCGTCCGGGATGAGTTCCATCTTGACCTTGCGGTCGCCTTCGACGGTCATCGACTTCTCACCGTGGTAGAAGTCGCCCTCGCGCATGTGCGCGACATGGGTACGCGATGCCATCGACCACTCGCCCATGCTGTGCGGGTGCTTGCGCGCGTACTCCTTCACGGCCTTCGGCGCGCGGCGATCGGAGTTGCCCTCACGCAGAACCGGGTTGACCGCGCTGCCCAGGCACTTGGTGTACCGGTCGCGGATCGCCTGCTCTTCCTCGTTCTTCGGGTTGCCGGGGAAGTCGGGAAGGTCGTAGCCCTTTTCCTGCAGTTCCTTGATCGCGGCGAGGAGCTGCGGCACCGAGGCACTGATGTTGGGGAGCTTGATGATGTTGGTGTCGGGTTCCTGGGTGAGCTTGCCCAGTTCGCCGAGGTTGTCGGTGACCTTCTGGTCTTCGGGGAGGAGATCGGAGAACTCGGCGAGGATGCGCGCAGCGACCGAGATGTCGCTGGTCTCGACTTCGATGCCGGCCGCTCCGGCGAACGTGCGCACCACCGGCAAAAACGCGTGGGTGGCGAGCATGGGGGCTTCGTCGGTCAACGTGTAGATGATGGTCGGCTTCTGGGTGCTCATGCCTAATGTTCTCGATTCTGTCTGTATTAACCGGTGTCGCCGGCGACCTTGTGAGTCAGGCTTCACCGATACCACGCTTGCGGTGTGCTCGTGTGACAACTACTCCCCGATTCTGCCCCCTGTGATCAGCCTCGCGTTCAGGGGCCTCGGGTCTTGTGGTTTGATGCCGCCGGAGCCGGGACGTCCCGGTACCTCCGGAACCCGCGTCGGTGCAGGTAGTTCACATTCTCTCGCGTTCGACGTGACTCCGCGCGTGGGCGATGGCCTCGTCGAGGGTGTCGACGAGATGGTTGTCGTGGCGTAGGGAGTCGACGACACCGACACCTTCGAGCAGCCCGAGGTGTTCGGGTTGCACGCCCTTGATGATCACCGTGATGCCGCGCTTTTCCAGATCGGTCACGATCTCGGCGAGCGAGCGGGCGCCGGTGGCGTCGAGCATGCCGAGGTGCGACATCCGGATGACGACCACCTTCACCGACTCGTTGCGGTCGGCGCCCGCGGAGATGGTGGTCGAGATCTTCTCGGCGGCGCCGAAGAACATCGCGCCGTCGAGGCGGAGCAGGGCGATGTGCTCGTCGCCGGGTCGCGCCGGCCCGGGCAGCGGCTCGCGGGTCACGCTCGCCCGCTGAGCGACCTGGCGCAGCGCGAAGAACGCCGCGACGGCGATGCCGATCTCGACGGCCTCGATGAGGTCGAGCGTCACGGTGATGATCGCGGTGACCACGAAGATCAGGGCGTCCGAGCGGGTCGACCGCAGGATCGCGCGAACGGTCCCGATGGACACCATGCGGAACGACGTCACCATCAGCACGCCGGCGAGCGCGGCGAGCGGGATCTCCGACACCGGGCCGGTGGCCAGGTAGACGACGCCCAGGAGCAACAGCGAGTGCACGATCGCGGCGACCCTGGTGCGGGCGCCGGACCGCACGTTGACCGCGGTGCGGGCGATCGCGCCCGTCGCGGGCATGCCGCCGAAGAGGCCCGACGCGATCGACGCCAGACCCTGCCCGGACAGCTCGCGGTCGGGCTCGTACGGGCCGGTCGGCGACATGGTCGCCGCGACCCGCGCCGAGAGCAGCGACTCGATGGCGGCGAGCGCGGCGATCGCCACCGCTGCACCGAACATCGCCCGCAGTGCCTCGGAGTCGACGTGCGGGATCGAGGGCGCGGGCAGCGACGACGGGAGCTGTCCGATCGTCGCCACGTCGAACACATCGGTGAAGTAGACGATCAGGGTGACCGCGATGACCGCGGTGAGGGATTCGGGGATGGAGGCATGGATACGCGGCAGCACCACCATGATCACCGCGACCATCGCGACGACGGCCAGCGTGGCCCAGGCCTTCGACCAGTCGGCGTGGACGACGACGTCGATCGCCGTGTTGAGGGTCCGCATGCCCGCCGGGGCTGCCGTGTTGAACGCGGCCGGAACCTGCTGCAAGAAGATGATCGCCGCGATACCGAGGGTGAAACCCTCGATGACCGGCCACGGGATGAACGTCACTGCTCGCCCGAGGCCGAGGACGCCCGCGATCAGCACCAGCAGTCCCGCGAGGACGGTGACCATGGCGATGCTGCTCAGGCCGTGTTCGGCGACGATCGGTGCCAGGATCACGGCCATCGCGCCGGTGGGTCCGGACACCTGGACGTGCGAGCCGCCGAAGACCGCGGCGACGAGACCGGCGACGACCGCAGTGATCAGGCCCGCGGCGGCGCCGACGCCGGAGCTGATCCCGAAGGCGAGCGCCAGCGGGAGGGCGACGATACCGACGGTCACGCCGGCGAGGATGTCGGTCTTCCAGCTCCGGGGGAGGTCGGCGTAGTCGCTGCGTCGAGGAACGAACCCCTTGACCCGGGAGAGCGTGCCGGTGACGGCGTCGGTACTCACCGGCGGGTCACTGGTGGAAGGGACGAGATGGCGTCGAGTTGCTCGCGCTGTGCGTCGAGGGTGTCGATCAGGAACGTGCGCGCGATGACCAGCAGGTCGGAGATCTTCGGATGGGCGAGCTCGTAGAAGACGGCGTTGCCGACGCGGTTGGCGGTGACCACCCGGTGGCGCTTGAGGACGCCCAGATGCTGTGACAGCAGGGTCGGCTCGAGGTCGGTGGCCGCGATGAGTTCGCTGACCGGCGTCGGATCGCCGTTGGCGCTGAGCACCTCGAGGACACGGATGCGAGCGGGGTGCGCGAGGGCCTTGAACAGGTTGGCCTTGATCTCGTACAGCGGCTTGTCGGGGCCGGTATCGGTCACGGGTCACTCCAGCGGCGATCGAGTGGGCTGACGGTCCAGTTGATGGATTGACGGATTGAGCAATTCTTCAATCCGTACTATAACCCGACCTGGACACGGAAGCACCCCGCGGCCCTGGTCCGCGGGGTGCTCCCGATCGATCAGGCTGGATCAGCCCAGATCGAAACGATCGTTCTCGGCAACCTTCACCCACGCCTTGACGAAGTCGTTGACGAACTTCTCGGCGTTGTCGTCCTGAGCGTAGACCTCGGACAGCGCGCGCAGTTGCGAGTGCGAACCGAAGGACAGGTCGGCGGCGGTCGCCGTCCACTTGGTCTGGCCCGACGAGCGGTCGACGACCTCGTAGACGTTCTCGTCGGTGCCCGACTTCCACTCGTAGTCCATGCTGACGACGTTGCGGAAGAAGTCGTTCGACAGCACGCCCGGACGATCGGTGAACACGCCGTGCTTGGAGCCGCCGTAGTTCACGTCGAGGGCCCGGAGTCCGCCGATCAGCACGGTGAGCTCCGGAGCGGTGAGGCCGAGCATGTAGGCGCGCTCGAGCAGCAGCTGCTCCAGCGGGGCCTTCTCACCACCACGGCTGTAGTTGCGGAAGCCGTCCGCCGCGGGCTCGAGCACCTCGAACGAGTCGACGTCGGTCTCCTCCTGCGAGGCGTCGGTGCGACCCGGTGTGAACGGCACGGTGACCGGGAAACCGGCTGCCTCGGCGGCCTTCTCCACGGCGGCGGCGCCACCGAGGATGATCAGGTCGGCCACCGACACCTTCTTGCCGCCGGACGCCGAGTCGTTGAAGTCCTTCTGGATCTGCTCGTAGACCGGCAGGGCCTTGGCGAGTTCGCTGGGCTCGTTGACCTCCCAGTTCTTGATCGGTTCGAGGCGGATGCGTGCACCGTTCGCGCCGCCGCGCTTGTCGGTGCTGCGGAAGCTCGCCGCCGACGCCCACGCGGTCTTGAGCAGCTGGGTCGGCGAGAGCGCCTCGAGCAGCTTGCTCTTCAGTGACGCGATGTCGGAGTCGTCGACGAGCTCATGGTCGACGGCCGGCACCGGGTCCTGCCAGATCTGCGGCTCGGCAACCCACGGTCCGAGGTAGCGCGTGACCGGCCCCAGGTCGCGGTGGAGCAGCTTGTACCAGGCCTTGGCGAAGGCCACCTCGAGTTCCTCGGGATGGTCGAGCCAGCGGCGGGTGATGTCGGCGTAGATCGGCGACTCGCGTAGCGCGACGTCGGTGACCAGCATGGTCGGTGCGCGTCCCGGTCCGCCGAACGGATCCGGGATCGTGCCCGCGCCAGCACCGTCCTTGGCGACGTACTGCCAGGCCCCGGCGGGGCTCTTCTGCAGCTCCCACTCGTAGCCGTAGAGGATCTCGAGGAAGCTGTTGTCCCACTGGGTCGGCGTGTTGGTCCAGACGACCTCCAGGCCGGAGGTGATGGCGTCCTCCGCCTTGCCGCTGCCGTAGCTGGACTTCCAGCCCAGGCCCTGCTGCTCGATCGGTGCGGCCTCGGGCTCGGGGCCGACGAGGTCGGCGTCGCCGGCACCATGGGTCTTGCCGAAGCTGTGGCCGCCGACGATGAGAGCTGCGGTCTCCTCGTCGTTCATCGCCATCCGCGCGAAGGTTTCCCGGATGTCGTAGGCGGCCGCGATCGGGTCCGGCTTGCCCTCGGGCCCTTCGGGATTGACGTAGATCAGGCCCATGGTGGTGGCGCCGAACGGCTTTGCCAGTTCGCGTTCACCGGAGTAGCGCTTGTCGGTGCCGAGCCACTGGTCCTCGGGGCCCCAGAACACTTCTTCCGGTTCCCAGATGTCCTCGCGACCGAAGCCGAAGCCAAAGGTCTTGAATCCCATGGATTCCAGCGCGACGTTGCCGGCGAAGACCAACAGGTCCGCCCACGAGAGCTTGTTGCCGTACTTCTGCTTGATCGGCCACAGCAGGCGTCGTGCCTTGTCGAGGTTGGCGTTGTCCGGCCAGCTGTTGAGCGGGGCGAAACGCTGCGCACCCTGACCGCCGCCACCGCGGCCGTCGAAGATGCGGTACGTGCCGGCCGCGTGCCAGCTCATGCGGATGAACAGGCCGCCGTAGTGGCCGTAGTCGGCGGGCCACCAGTCCTGCGACTGGGTCATCAGCGAGACGAGGTCGGCCTTGAGTGCCTCGACGTCGAGCTTCGCGAATTCCTTCTTGTAGTCGAAGTCCTCGCCCAGCGGGTTGGACAGCGGGGAATGCGCGTGCAGGACCGACAGGTCGATCTGCTCGGGCCACCAGTCCTTGTTGGTCAGCGGCGCATGCGCTTTCGGCTCCGGCGACGGGATCGCCGGGTTCTCGCTCTCGCTGTTGCTCCGGGTGTCTTCTGCGGAATTCGGTGGGCGGCTGTCGGAGGTCACGACATTCCTTTCGATGGTGGAACCGGTTGGGCTGCGATCACGGATGTGATCAGGTCGGGGCCGTACTGACGCAATCCGGGCAGAGTCCCCAGAAGATGACCTCGGCTTCGTCGAGGACGAAACCGTGGTCCTGGGAGGCGGTGAGGCAGGGTGCCTCACCGACCGCGCAGTCGACGTCCTCGACGGTTCCGCAGGACCTGCAGACAACGTGATGATGATTGTCGCCGGTGCGGAATTCGTAGAGGGACACCGAACCCGACGGTTGGATTCGCCGGATGAGACCGGTCTCGGTGAGTGCCCGGAGGACGTCGTAGACGGCCTGGCGGGACACGTTGGGCAGCGTCTGGCGGACGATGCCGTAGATGGTCTCGGTGTCGGTGTGGGGATGTTCGTCGACGGCATGCATGACCGTCACCCGTGGTTGGGTGACTCGAAGGTCCGCGGCCCGGAGTTGCTGGGCATAGTCCGATGTCGATGCCACGCGACCACCATAGGCACACCGCCTACGAGTTCACGTCGTTTTTCTGGATCTGATCAAAACTCCGCGGGAACAGCGGGTTTACCCCCGGTCAGCGCAGGGAAAGCGTGACGCGGTCGGGACGAAGGTAGTCCTCCGGGTCGCGGAGGTAGCGCACCTCGGGACGGGCGTCGATGGTTTTCAGGGCGTCGAAGAAGGCCCGTTCGCGGTTGACGGCGGGGGTCGCGATCACCGGAAACCAGTCGTCGTGATGGTTGGGCACAAAGACTTTCGGCTGCAACGCGTCGATGTAGCGCATCGGGTCGCCCAGGCCGTTGGTGATCTCGTTGAAGCCTTGGATGGACCCGACGTGCAGGTCGACGGGGCCGAGAGCGCGTAGGCCGGCGAGGATCGCCCGACCGCCGGGATCCTGGCTCACCGGACCGACCGAATCGTTCCAGACGATCCGGCGGCCGCCGACGGAGAACGCATAGAGGACCGCGCCACCCTCCGGGTCGTTCAGATGCCCGGCGAGACGGCCGAGTTCGTCCGCCTGCGGCGGGTCGGTGAGCAGACGGTCGCTCGGTGGGATCGGCAGCAGCGGGGGATGCTGCCCCGTGGGCGCCTTGAGGGTCGAATGGATGTTGCTCATCGCGGTGACCGTGATTCCCGGGATGCCACGGTAGATCTGGGTGCTGCCGGGACGTGCGCCGGCAGGGACAACCGCGTCGCACGCGACGTCGGGCCGGCGGAAGAAGGCGCAGTGACCGGCCGAGCCGACGAGGCGCGCACCGGAGGCCTTCGCGATGTCGTCGGCATCGGCGGCATGGTCGAAGTGCCCGTGGCCGATCAAGATGTGCGACGGTTTGATCGCAGCGATCTGCGCGCGCGTCGTGGGGACCTGGTTGCGGTAGGCGTTGGGCACCCACGCGTCGGTGAGGAACACCTGACCGGACATGGCCACGGCGAAACTCGAGACGCCGAACCAGGAGAAGATCACGCGGTCGTTCCGGACCGCGCCGGTGGTCTGGTCGACATTGTGGGGGCCGAACACCGCCGAACGGGCGGAGACCAGTGCGGAGTCGGCGCGGGCGGTGCCGACGCCCGGCAGCGAGGTGGCGACGACGGCCAGGAGCAGTGACAGGACCAGGACGACGCGACGGTGCATGAGTGGGGAGTCTACGGCTGCGGCAACGGGAGTCGTCCGAGATCGTGATCCCGACGCCGCCTACGACTCGGCGCAGGCGGGCGCCGGTGCGTCCTGTGACAGTGGCTTGCCCGGTGGTGTCAGATACAGGAACACGATGACCACCGGGACGTCGCCGACGTTCTTGCCCTCGTGGACGTGTTTCTCGCCGGGCGGATCGCTGAAGATGCTCCCGGCGGGGTAGATCGACGGTTTGCAGTCCGACTCCGGGTGGGTGAGCGTGCCCTGCCGGACGAACGCGAAGGTCTCGCCGTCGTGGTGGTGCCAGCCGGTGGTGCCGCCGGGCGCGATGGTCGTCTCTTTGACCTCGATGTCCACTCCCCGCGGGACGAACGGCAGGAGTCCGGCCGGGATCTCGGTCCGGGCCAACGTTTTCGACGAGACCCCGGTCGAGGGCGTGGCATTCGCGGTGGCGGGGCCGATGAGCGCGGGCCCCAGGAGGGCGGCCGCCGCGACGACGCCGCCGATAACTGTTCGGATCGTAGGAGTCATCGGGCGACGGTACGTCCGACCGGACCTTGTGACCTGCGGTTACGCCGATTCGTTCCCGTTTCGTTAGGGCGGCGGCCTACGGCTGGGCGCAGGCCGGGGCGTCGGCATCCTCCGACAGCGGCTTGCCGGGCGGCATCACGTAGAGGACGTCGAGGATCACCGGCACGGTGCCCAGGTTCGTGCCCTCGTGGGTGTTGGCCTTCCCGCCGGGCTCCTCGATGATCTGGCCCGCCCGGTAGACGACCGGCTTGCAGTCCGCGCCCGGGTGGGTGAGCGTGCCCTGCCGGACGAGACCGTAGATCTGTGCGTCGTGGTAGTGCCAGCCGGTGGTTCCGCCAGGGGCGATGGTGATCTCGCGGACCTCGACGTGCGCTCCCTGCGGAATGAACGGCAGGAGTCCGGCAGGGATGTCGGTGTGGGCGAGGGTGACCGCCGAAACCCCCGACGAGGGAGTCGCATTCGCGGTGGCCGGTCCCAGCAGGACGGGCGTGAGGAGTGCAGCCGCGGCGAGGGCGGTGATTGCTGTGGTGCGGAGGGTCATTGCGCGACACTACGACGGCGCCGCGCGTGTGAGCTGCGGTTTCGACGAATCGGTCACGACTTTCGCTCACTTCCTCCGTTCGCGCTCACGCGATGAAGGTGGGCGAGAACGGATCCCGTGAGCGCGGCGTCGGACGAGTGTGATGCGGACATACGACGACGGCCGCCATCCGAGTGGATGACGACCGTCGTGTTGCCTTGAGCCAGATCAGCTGTCGATGCCGACAAGTTCCTTGGCGAGCTCGGCGAAACGGATCTCGATGGCCGAGACGACCCGCTGGCGGTTCTTGTGGTTCTCCTCGTAGGCGAGGGTCACCCGCAGATCGGCCGGCGTGGTGAGTTCCTTGACCGCGGCGACGGCGTCGCCGACGTTGAGATCGGGGTAGCCCTCGATCGGAAGGTCCTCGGCCTCGACGGTCCCGGTGATCTCGCGGAGCTGGTGCAGTGCGTCCGCGGCACCCTTGGCGCCGTTGTCGCGGGCGCTGTCCTCGACTGCCTCGAGTGCCGCGTCGCGTCCGGCGGCTACGGTCTTCGAGACGGCGGTGCCGGCGTTCTCGATGGCGTCACCGGCGCGCGCTGCGGCATCCGCGGCGTCGTCGACGGCGGTCGCGAATCGGCTGCGTACCAACGCGATCGGGTCGGGGAGCTGTCGAGCGAAGTCGGCAGTCCGGTCGATGGCCCACGACGCGCCGTTCGCCGGAGCGGTGAGCGCACGCGCTGCGAGTCCGCTGACCCATTGGGTCGGGCCTCGACGTAGCGCGGTGGGTCCACCCAACGCCTCTTCGGCGAGGACGGTGGTGAGCCAGTCGACCGTCGCGGTGTGGGCGACGATCAGCTTCTCGGCCAGGTCGACGAGAGCCTTGTCCTCCTGGCCGGTCGCGAGGGCCTTGAGGTACGTCGAACGTGCGAGGAGACGCTGCTCGAGCGCGAGATCGTCGAGGAGTGCCTCGTCGAGCGGCTGCGCCTGCTCGACGACGGTCTTGGCCAGCGCGCCGACCCGGCCGATCACGGGGCGGATCACGTCGACGAGTCCGCCTCGTTCGCGGAGGGCCTCCTCGATGGCGACGGCACGCAGCTGCGCGTTCTCGGCGTTCTCGGAGAGTTCCTTGCGGATTGCGTCGGTCCGGGCCTGGGCCTGACGCGTCTCGGCGATCTGGATCTCGGTGTGCGTCATCGCGAGGATTGCACGAAGTTGCTGGTGGACGGTGGTGGTCGAAACAGTCATTCGGTCTCGCTCCCTTCTCATCCGCGGTGGGATGTGTACGTCCAGAGTGTTGCCACAACGACCAGGTCCGTAACCTCCCTCTCGACATCCGCGGCAGTGCTCATCCGAAAACTGTTGCGCCACAGATGTGTACAGCAACCGTGAGGTGGGTCACAGCAGGGTTGATGCGAGGGCTGAACTACACAAAGACGACAAAACGCCCCGGTCGACGCTTGGTGCGTCGTCGCGGGGGCGTTCTGTCGGGATCGTCCCGACTCGATCAGTAGGTGTAGAAGCCGCGTCCGGACTTGCGGCCCAGGTGGCCGGCGTCGACCATGCGGCGCAACAGTGCCGGCGGCGCGAAGTGTGGCTCGGCGAACTCGTCGTACAGCGACTCGGCTGCCGCAAGAGTGATGTCGAGGCCGATGGTGTCGACGAGGGTCAGCGGTCCCATCGGGTAGCCGCAACCGCCCTTCATCGCGGTGTCGATGTCCTCGGCCGAGGCGTAACCGGAGTCGTACATCCGGATGGCCTGGCAGAGGTACGGGATGAGCAGAGCGTTGACGATGAAGCCCGAACGGTCGCCGGCGTTGACCGGGTTCTTGCCGAGGACATCCTTGACGTACGCGCTGACGGCTTCGGCGGTCTCCGGCGAGGTGACCAGGGTCGAGATGATCTCGACCAGCGGCATCACCGGGACCGGGTTGAAGAAGTGGACACCGACGACGCGCTCGGGGCGCTTGGTGGCGGTGGCGACCTTGATGATCGGGATCGACGAGGTGTTGGTGGCCAGGATGGTGTTCTCGCCGACGGCCTCGTCGAGACGCGCGAAGATGTCGCGCTTGAGCTGCTCGTTCTCGGGGGCGGCCTCGATGACCAGGTCGCGATCGGCGAGGTCGGCGTAGTCGAGGCTGACGCGCAGACGGCCGAGCGCGGCGTCGGCGTCCTCCTGGCTGAGCTTGTTCTTGCTGACGGCACGGGACAGGGACTTCTCGACGCGCGCACGTGCGGCGTCGGCGAACTCCTGCTTGACCTCGATGATGACGACGTCGCTGCCGGACTTCGCGCACACCTCCGCGATGCCAGCTCCCATGGTGCCGCCGCCGATGACGCCGATGTTCTGCACAGTAAAACCTCCGAGTCGAGTTACACGACAAACGGTAGTACGTCGGTTCGGCCCGGTGGAGTCGAGGTCAGATGAACGTCAAGGTGAAACCGGTTTCACCACGGCGGGCGGCCCTCGTAGCGTGCGAGACGGTCGTAGAGATCCCGCATGGTCGCCTCCACGTCGTCGAGGAACTGGTCGACCTGGTCCTCGTTGTAGCCGCGCTTTCCGATCGGCGGCTTTCCGAAGGCAACGTTGTGCACGTCGTCAGGAGTCAGCATGTCGGTCATTTTCGCACCCGCGGCCCGACGACGCGTCCGGGTGTCCACAGGGTGCACACGTCACAGTCGGTAGAAGGCGCCCTCGTCGGTCGTCGAGACCTGGCCGTGGCGCATGAGTCGTTCGAGGTGGAGGTGCGCAGTACGACGTTCGACCGCGTTGACGAACGGCATCTGCACGTGCGGGCGGTACACCAGACGGTGCTCGACGATCTCCTCCAGCCGCCGTGGCCGGTCGAGAAACCCCAACAGTCGTTCCTCGCGGCGGTGAATGACGCCCTCATATGCGGTCAACCGTTCTCGGAAGTCCTTGGCCCCCTCCACGACTCCCTTCTGGTGGAAGGTTCCGTACCAGCGGGCGTCGACTTCGCGCACCCGTGCGATGGAGGCCAGGTAGTCGTCGACGCTGCTGCCGACGTCGCCGTACATGGGGCCGAACGACGTGAGATCGATGTCGGCGATGTAGAAGAAGCCGGTCGGTTCGATGAGGACGCCGCTGTGTCCGCGGGTGTGCCCGGGAAGGTGGATGACGGTCGCGGTGATGTCCCCGAGGTCGAAGACGTGCCCGTCGCCGACACCCTCGGCTTCGGGGAAGCCGGGCGTGAGCGCGAAGGTGTCGCCGATCTGGGCGTCGACCGCGGCGCGCTCCTCCGGCGTCAGCCCGTAACCGTCGAGCAGGACCTGCAGTGAGCGAACCCCGCCGACCTCGTCGTGATGCGCGAACTTGGCGGTGTCGAAGTGGCGCAGTCCGGCGATGTGGTCCTCGTGGGCGTGGCTGATCATGACGGCATCTGCGCCGACCGGGTCGTGGTCGACGTCGAGGGAGGGGTCGAGGACCAGCGTCGCCTCGGAACCGTGCGCGATCACGGTGTTGCCGCGCGGGAAGGCCCCACCGCCGGCCGGCTCCAGCACCGAGACTTCGTCGAAGCGGGTTTCGGAGAAGCTCGGCGCAGTGGTCACCTCGTCTGCCTACCTGTGCGGAGCGTGGACTGTCAACGGTGGTCGTCGCCGGGGGAGGGGGTCGTCGCCCGAGCGCTCAGCGGCAGGACGACCCAGGCCAGGGAGAACAGAACGAGCGTGCAGACGCCGGCGATGACCGAGGGCACGGGTCCTGCGGTGGCTCCGAACACGACGGTGATCGCACCCGACAGTGCCAGACCGAGAAGTGTGAGACCGGCAAAGGCCAGACGGTGCGCACGGTTGACCAGCAGTCCGATTTGGTGCCGACGGAACAGCGCGCGGTGAAGAGCGACCGGCGCGGCGAGAAGTATCGCTGCCCCGACGGCGAACGAGACGGTGACCAGGTAGACGACGCGGAGCGCACCACCCAACTCTTCGAAGCCGTCCTGAAACGGGAGCGTGAGAAGAAACCCGGTCAGGATCTGCACCCCGGTCTGCACCACGCGCAGCTCCTGAAGCAGGGAATTCCAGTTGCGGTTGAGGCGCTGTGTCTCGGTCTCGTTGCGTTCCGCCCGGTTCCAGTCGGCATCGTCGGCGCCCGATCGCCGTTCGGGAGATTCGCTGTCCGGTGGGTCGGCCACTTTCCCATCGTGGCACCCGCCTGGAGCCGATATCGGTGTTCCCCGGGTTGCGGTGCGGTCACCGACGAAGAGCTCTGGCCAATCGATACGAGCCGGAGGACCATCGGTCCATGGCCATGTCACTGGATGAAGTCTCGAAGTCCCAGATGGGTCTCCTGCGGTGGACGGACATGCGTCGACGTGTCCGCGCATACGTCGACGGGCAGGTGGTCGTCGACTCACTTGCACCGATCCAGGTGTGGGAGCCGTACCGGGTGGTCGGTTGTTACGCGGTGCCGTCGGCCGATGTCGTCGGACGACTCGAACACCGCACCCCGACGACGCCGGCCGCGGAACACCCGCCGATCCTCACGCCGCAACATCCGTTCTCGATGCACACCGCCGCCGGATCGGCCTACGACATCGGTACCGGGACAAAGACACTCGCCGGGGCCGGTTTCCGCCTCGACGACCCCGATCTGGCGGACTACGTGCTGCTCGACTGGGATGCGTTCGACGAATGGCGCGAAGAGGAACAGAACGTGATGGGGCATGCACACGACCCGTACCAACGCATCGACTGCCTACCCACCAGCAGGCACGTCGTCGTGCGGATCGGTGACACCGTGCTGGCCGAGAGTCGGCACCCGACGCTGCTCCTCGAGACGCACCTACCCATCCGGCACTACATTCCACGTGACGACGTCCGGATGGACGTCCTCCAGCGGTCCGACACCGTCACGGTGTGTGCGTACAAAGGGCAGGCAACGTACTGGTCGGCGATCGTCGGCGACGAGGTCATCCCCGACGTCGCGTGGACCTACACCGATCCGCTGCACGATGCGGAGCCCGTGCGCGACCTCATCTGCTTCTACGACGAGCGGGTCGACCTGGAGATCCGGTGATCACGAGAACGGCTGATCACGAGAAGGTCGGCGGGTCCGCAGGTCGCTTGAGCTGGGCGAAGGTCGAGGTGCCCGCGAGGGTGACGAGCGAGGAGTAGAGCGCCTCGGCCTCGTCGCCGGTCGGGAGGTCGGCGAGCACGGGACCGAAGAAGAAGGTGCCGTCGATGCCGAGGATGGGGCTGCCGCCGTCCTCGCCGAGTGCGTCCTGACCGCGCTGGTGGGATTCGCGCACCGCGTCGTCGAACGATGCGTCGTCCATGGCGTCGGCCAGTTCGGCGGGGAGGCCGGCCTCGGTCAGCACCTCCGAAACGACGGTGGGTGTCATCTCGTCGCCGGCATGATGGATGCGCTTGCCGAGTGCCGTGTAGAGCGGGTCGATCGTATCCACACCGGCTTTCGCGGACGCAGCTGCGACGACGCGACCCAGACGGCGGGCGGTCTCGAGTTGGCGGCGCTGTTCGTCGGACTCGGGCTCCTCGTCCTCGTTGAGGATCGCGAGGCTCATGAGATGCCAGTCGACGTCGGCGTCGTGTGCGGCCGCGCGGTCACGAAGCCATCGCGACGCAGCCCAAGCGAACGGGCACACCGGATCGAAGTAGAAGTCGAAGTGCGTCATGGAGGCCCGTGTACCCAGTTCGACCGGGTTCGACGCGTGCGTCTCAGCGCAGCGAATAGCGGATCGGTAAATGCTTGAGTCCGCCGACGAACACGGTCGCGGCCAACTCGGGTTCGCCGGCGAACTCGATCGAGTCCAGGCGCGGGATCAGTTCGCTGAACAGGCTTCTCATCTCCATCCGGGCCAGCGCTGCGCCGAGGCAGAAATGCACGCCGTAGCCGAACGCGAGGTGCTTGTTGGGGAAGCGTCCGACGTCGAAGGTGAACGGGTCGTCGAAGATCTCTTCGTCACGGTTTCCCGAAGTGTAAGCGAGATAGACGGATTCACCCTTGGCGATGGGCACGCCATGCACCGTCGTGTCCGCGGCGGCGGTGCGCATGAACTCCTTGACCGGTGTGGTCCACCGGATCATCTCCTCGACGGCGGTTCCGATGAGGTCGGGCTCGTGACGGAGGCGGGCGAGTTCGGCAGGGTTCTCGATGAGTGCGCGCAGACCGCCGGAGATCGCATCCTTGGTGGTGTCGTGGCCGGCGCTGGCGACGATCACGTAGTAGGACGCGGTGTCGACGTCGGAGAGGGGTTCGCCGTCGATGCGTCCGTTGGCGATTGCCGACGCGAGGTCGCCGGTGGGCTTCGCGCGACGGGAGGCGGTCAGCTTGCTGAAGTAGTCGAAGAAGTCGAGCAGTGTCGCCATCCGTTCCTCGATGGTGGTGCCGCGCTGGTACTCCTTGTCGTCGGCGCCGAACATCTCCTGGGTGAGTTGGTGCATCCGGGGAAAATCTTCTTCGGAGAGCCCGAGCAGCGACATGATGACGTACAGCGGGAAGTGGACGGCGATGTCCTCGACGAAGTCGCATTCGGGGCCGATCTCGGCCATCCTGTCGACATAGCGTTTGGCGAGTGCATCGACCTGGATCTCCAGATCACGCAACGCTTTTGGTCGGAACCAGTCCTGTCCGATCGCCCGCACCTTCTTGTGGTGGGGATCGTCCATGTGGATCAACGTCCGCAGGCCCGCGCCGGAGTCGAGCTGCGACTTGGCGAAGTCGTCGGCCACGGCGGTCACCAGCAGGGGGCGTGGCTCGCTGAGCCACAGGTTGTGGTCGCGTTCGATGTCCATGATGTCGGCGTGTTTGGTGATCGCGTAGAACGGGCGGTACGGCGCCTTGTCGACGTACGCGACCGGGTTGTGCGCCCGGAGGTGAGCCATCGCCGCGTGCAGTCGCGGCTCGTCGGCATATGCGGTCGGGTCGGCGAATACGTTGGCGGCCTCGTCGGTCATGCTCGTGCTCACCGATGGCGTCCTTCCGTCGAGAGGATGCTTCTCGCTTCGAGTGTCCGATACAGGTGTGTTCCGGATCCGCAGAATGACGAACCCGCCCCATTTACGCTGGATACATGCCATATCGGGTCCTGGCCGACGGCATAGCGGTCCTGCACATGATGTTCCTGCTGTACGTGATGTTCGGCGGGTTCATCGCCTGGCGGTGGCCGCGCACAGTCCTGCTGCACCTCGTCGCCGTCGGGTGGGGGATCGCGTCGGTGGGCTTTGGCCTGGGTTGCCCGTTGACCGACGCCGAGAACTGGGCGCGGCACCAGGCGGGCGAGAAAGGATTGCCACCCACCGGATTCATCGACAACTACCTGACCGGGGTGATCTATCCGGATTCTGCGCTCGGGTTGGTGCGGGGGTTGGTTGCTGCGCTGGTCGTCGCGTCGTGGGTCGGGTTGTGGTGGCGGATGGGGAGCGGCCCTCGCCGCCGCGGCATCGCTGGTTCCGGGTAGAGGCGCTATTTGCAGCCAGCGCGTGTGAGGCGGAGTCGCGATTCTGGGGAAGCGTCGTCTAGCGCGTCGGGGAGTCGCGCGGCAGCACACCTAGGAGCGACGCGGCGACCGACATCCGGAGGGCTTCTCGCAAGTCCATGTTGAACACACCGAGTTCGGGTTCGTCCGCGTAGGCGGCAAGCACGCTCGGGGGTGGCGGTACGTAGGTCTTGAGGGCGCCCGCCGAGAAGAAGATCATCAGGCAGAGCTGTGGAGCGTTGTCGCCGAGTTCGGGCAGGTATCGGCGCAGCAGGTCGACCGTGGCCGCGAGCTTCCCGAGCGAGGCACGCTTGTGCCGTTTGACCACGTCGACCGAGACATTGCGTTCCAGGACACCGCCCTGCGCGCCGATGAGGTCGCACAGCACCGTCCGCGTCGCGAGCGTCCGGCCGATGATGTCGGCGACCTGGTGGGCACGAGCGTCCATCGGGGAAGCGGGGGTGACGCCAGTGGCCAGCTCATCCGCCAGTTCGTCGAGCCAGCTCGCCATCGAGGCGTCGAGCAGTTCGAGGAGCACCGCCTCGCGTGATTCGAAGTACCGCAACACATTCGACTTGGCCAGACCGACCCGTCGGCTCAGCTCGTTGAGGGTCACGTCGGCCACAGGCATCTCGTCGAGCATCGCGGCCGTGGTGTCCAGGATGGCCCGACGACGAATCTCGCGCTGCTCCTCGCTGCGCGCACGCTGGAAAGTCACGTACTCACCCTAGCTTGAAGACCGGCGGTCCCTTGACAGGAGACCGTCGGTCTCTTATGGTCGCACATGTAACAGACCGGCGGTTCTTAAAGGGAGGTAATCATGAGTGACAACTGGACTGAGCAGCACATTCCCGACCAGAGCGGGCGGGTGGCGGTGGTGACGGGAGCCAACTCTGGGCTCGGGTTCGAGACGGCACGGATGCTGGCCGCACACGGGGCGACGGTGGTTCTTGCTGTTCGGAACGTCGAGAAGGGGCGAGAGGCTGCCGCTCGAATGACCGGCGACGTCAGCGTGCAGGCGCTCGACCTCACGTCGCTGAACTCGATCCGGACCGCGGCCGCCGACCTGCGCGCCGCGCACCCGCGCATCGACCTGCTCATCAACAACGCGGGCGTGATGTACACGCCGCGACAAACCACCGCTGACGGCTTCGAGCTGCAGTTCGGCACCAACCATCTCGGACACTTCGCGCTGACCGGGTTGTTGCTCGACCGGCTGCTACCGGTGCCTGGTTCGCGCGTCGTCACGGTGAGCAGCACGGGTCACCGCATCCGAGCCGCCATCCACTTCGACGATCTCCAGTGGGAACGCTCGTACTCCCGCGCCGGCGCGTACGGCCAGGCGAAGCTCGCGAATCTGATGTTCACGTACGAACTTCAGCGCCGGCTCGCATTGCACGGCACCACGATTGCGGCCGCCGCGCACCCCGGTCTGTCCAACACGGAGCTGGCTCGGAATGCGCCTGCCGCGCTGAGGCTTCCCCTCACCTGGTTGGCGCCGGTGATTGCTCAGGGTCCGGAGATGGGCGCACTGCCAACCGTGCGGGCCGCCACGGACCCGGGTGTCGTCGGTGGCCAGTACTACGGGCCGGGTGGCCGTGGGGAGATCAAGGGTTATCCCAAGGTCGTCGAGTCCAGCGATCAATCACATGACGAAGAAATCCAGCGCCGGTTGTGGGCCGTGAGTGAGGAACTCACGGGGGTGAGGTTTCCGGTGGGCCGCAGTT
Source organism: Gordonia sp. GN26 (assembly GCF_054823965.1). Lineage (NCBI taxonomy): Bacteria > Bacillati > Actinomycetota > Actinomycetes > Mycobacteriales > Gordoniaceae > Gordonia > Gordonia sp. GN26. The sequence continues at coordinate 48,412 of NZ_JSYC01000034.1, forward strand.
CAGCTGCGGCCCCGCGGTAACGCGCGGCGAGGCTTCAGCAGCGGGAGCATCCAGTCGTAGACCGCATCGCTGTTGAGCACGGTGAAGTGGTGGGCACCGCCGATGTGGAAGCCGTCGTCGACCTCGAAGCCGAGGTGGTGCTTCCGGTCTCGACCACCTCCGCTGTTGGTCAGCACCAGTCCGTCGCCGACTATGCGGCCGAACGGGTGGTCGGGGCGTTGGGTCACCGTGGCGGTCACGTAGAGGTGGCGCGCACCTTCCATGAGCGGCGGGTAGTCGACGGCGGGCTGCGAAAAGGCCTCCGGGTCGGTGTCGCGCCAGTGTTCCTCGGTGACCGCCCCGCGGAACAGGTCGCGAACCCCGGCACTGCGACGCCCGAGCAGGGTGCCGAACGGTCGGCTCGTCGGCCACAGGCGCAGGGCCGCCGTCGCGCGGTGGACTCCGCGGGCCAGCGGCGCCCCGAGGTGGGGAGTGCCGAGACACACGGTATGTCGAACGAGCCTGGGCCAGTACGCATCACGGTCGACACCTTGATGGCAAGCGCTGCGGATGACCAGACCGCCCATCGAGTGGCCGATGAGCGTGAGGCCGGTGACCGGAACCGGCCACAGCAAGACCAGGTCGTCGAGCAGTCGTGCGAGATCACGGCCGTTGTCGCTGATGTGGCGTCCCGAGTTGTATCGGATCTGCACCTCGGTGCTGCCGAGATCGTCGGCGAGGCGAGCGCCGTACGTGGGTCTGTCGCCGAGCGCCCAGGCGAACTCGGTCTCCATCAGGCCGTGCAGGAAAACCGTCAGGTGGCCCGACGCTCCGGGGAAAGCGGTCGCCAGACCGTCCGGGGTGATCGGAACGACCGCCCCGTTCACGCGGATCGCGGCGTCCGGAGCCAGGGGAGAACGCTCGGCGGTCAGTTGATCACCGATCAATCCGTCGAGGATGCCGATGGCCAAAGCGCCTCGCTTGGTCTCCGAAGGCACGCCGTTGCTGTGAACGGTCAGCGACTCGGCCAGGTCGCCGGCCACATCGACCGTCGACGTGATCGCCGAATAGACGGACGTGCTGATCGCGTCGTGCACAATCTGAGCCGGACGGACCCTCGCACCCCACGCCACGCGCAGACCCGCGAACACGGTATCGGCGACGGATGAATGAACGGCCGCGATGCCCGAGACCGCCTTGTTCAGCTCATCGCGACCCAGAGCCGCCAGTGCCGGCAGTTCGCGAGTGCGGGCAGGATCAACAGACATGATTTCAGTGTACGTCTGTCCACTGAAATGTGAGTCCGCATCGCTGAGGCTCTCCTCACTCCGACTGGTCGAACGGACTGCTCACCCATCCGGCGACGACGGCAAGGCGCGTGGGTCGATGAACCGCGAGGAAGCCGAACGGACGGTCGAAGGTGACGGAGACGAACTTGATCTGGTGCGTGTCCCGGGGATATGCGCCTGTCGGAGCCAGTGCGAAAGCAGTCACCGCGGCGGCCTCGAAGCCTACGGGGGAGAAGCGCGCGATCACGTTCTGCGCACCCTGGGCGACGAACAGCGGGACCGAACTCAGGTGGGGTAGGTGCGGGTTCTCCGGGTCGGTCACCGCGTGAAGCCCGAAAACATCCTTGTGCGAAAGCAGGTCGTGGTTGCTGTTGATCGAGAAGGCGGGCAGCTCCAGCGACAGTCGGTCCTCAGGCCCAGGCGAAGCCACCACTTCGACGGTCAAGCCCGGCGCGTGAGCGTCGAAGTCGACGGCCGGTTGAACATGGCTATCGCCGGACAATTCGCGTAGGCCGGTGTCCAGCACGTGCCCCGGGTCTGATCGCCGAGCAACAGGTGGACGTCGAGATCACCGTCGCCCTCGACCACCACGCGCGTCACTGAGTTGTCGAGGACCGCCGCGACCGACGGATCGTCGGTTTGCCGCTCGAGCCACGTTGGCTGCGCGTCGTCGGACAGGGGGTCGCAACCGCGCGAACTCCCTCTGAACGGTTCGAGCCATCGTGTCTTGGCCGCGATGACCGAGGCGATCACCAGGCGAACTTCGTCGTCGATCTCCAGAGGAAAGCGGTCGATCAGACCTCCAGTCCCGTCCGCGGCCCACTTGTCGAGGGCTTCCTGGCCGGTCAGCCTCCCCGTGACTCCTGCGGGGAGCCGTGAGGCCCAGTCTTCGATCAGCGGCGCAGCGTCGTGGGTCCAGACGCCTACTGCCGCAGAGGTCGACATTCCTTCGCGAAGTGCGTCCAGCACCTCCAGGCCCTCGGCCCGAGCCGAATCGGCCGGTCGGCCGAGTGCGGCAGCCAGCTCGTTTCGCGCGGCCTCGTCAGCTGCAGATGCGAGCAGTGCGAGTAGTGGCCACACGCCTGCCCCGGAGACGACGCAATCCTCGTCGCGGAACTGCGAGCACCAGCGAGCGGTCAGGTCGTTGACTGCTCGGACGGGAGGTGCGAGGTCGTCGGCGGCGGTGGTGACAAACAGGTCCGGTTCGTGCATGCGCGAGATCATCTCACCGCGGACCGACAGCGCCGGCGATGCACAAAATCGCGACCTCGACAGCAGGTGCGCCACTTTGGCTGGCGGTTGATCCGGGAAACGGCGACCCTGGATGAGTGACGTACATCACAAACAAACTAGGTATGAGCGGAATGGACTCAACTGTGTTGGCGTTGAATCCTCCGTATGGCTCATACTTGAGCCTGTTGGACTAAAGAGAAAGGTGCACGCGAGTGGACAGCTTCACCCCCACCACGAAGACACAGCAGGCATTGAGCGCTGCTGTGCAGGCGGCGGCCAGTGCTGGCAACCCCGACGTGCGGCCCGCCCACATCCTGGTGGCACTGCTCGATCAGTCCGACGGCATCGCGTCGCCGCTGCTCAAGGCAGTGGGCGTGGACCCGTCGAATGTTCGCGCGCAGGCCCAGATGCAGGTCGACCGCATGCCGACGGTCGCGCAGGCCAGTGCCACCCCGCAACTCTCCCGCGAATCGATCGCGGCGGTCAGTGCTGCTCAGCAGCTGGCCGTTGAACTCGGCGACGAGTACGTCTCGACCGAGCACGTCGTCGTCGGTCTGGCGACCGGTGACTCCGATGTCGCCAAGTTGCTGCACAACGCCGGAGCAACACCGCAGGCACTGCGCGATGCGTTCGTCGCAGTCCGCGGGAGCCGGCGTGTCACGAGCGAGGACCCGGAGTCGACCTACCAGGCGCTCGAGAAGTACTCGACCGACCTGACCGCAGCGGCCCGCGAGGGCAAGCTCGACCCGGTCATCGGTCGCGACACCGAGATCCGTCGCGTCGTGCAGGTGCTCAGCCGACGGACCAAGAACAACCCGGTCCTCATCGGTGAACCCGGCGTCGGCAAGACCGCGATCGTCGAGGGCCTCGCCCAGCGCATCATCGCCGGTGACGTGCCCGAATCGCTCCGGAACAAGACGGTCATCTCCCTCGACATGGGTTCGATGGTCGCCGGCGCGAAGTATCGCGGTGAGTTCGAGGAGCGGCTGAAGGCCGTACTCGACGAGATCAAGAGCTCCGACGGTCAGATCATCACCTTCATCGATGAGTTGCACACCATCGTCGGAGCCGGTGCCACAGGCGATTCCGCGATGGACGCCGGCAACATGATCAAGCCGATGCTCGCCCGGGGTGAGCTGCGGCTGGTCGGTGCCACGACCCTCGAGGAGTACCGCAAGTACATCGAGAAGGACGCCGCACTCGAGCGTCGCTTCCAGCAGGTGTACGTCGGCGAACCGTCGGTGGAAGATGCCATCGGCATCCTCCGCGGCCTGAAGGATCGGTACGAGGTGCACCACGGCGTGCGCATCACCGACTCCGCATTGGTCGCCGCCGCAACGCTTTCCGATCGCTACATCACCTCGCGCTTCCTCCCCGACAAGGCCATCGACCTCGTCGACGAGGCGGCGTCGCGGTTGCGGATGGAGATCGACTCGCGCCCCGTCGAGATCGACGAGGTCGAGCGCATCGTCCGTCGGCTCGAGGTCGAAGAGGTTGCGCTGCAGAAGGAAACGGACGCCGCGTCGAAGGACCGTCTCGAGAAGCTGCGCGCCGAACTGGCCGACCAGAAGGAGAAGCTCAACGAGCTCTCCGCGCGGTGGCAGTCGGAGAAGACCGCCATCGACGCGGTGCGCGACCTCAAGGAAGAGCTGGATCGTCTTCGTGGGGAAGCCGAACGCGCCGAGCGTGACGGTGACCTCGGACGCGCCGCCGAGCTGCGGTACGGGCGGATCCCGGGCCTGGAGAAGGAACTCGAGGCCGCGCTGGAGAAGACCGGCACGGAGCCCGGTCAGGACGTGATGCTCCAGGAGGAGGTCGGACCCGACGACGTGGCGCAGGTCGTGTCGTCGTGGACCGGAATCCCGGCCGGACGCATGCTCGAAGGTGAGACCGCCAAGCTGCTGCGCATGGAAGACGAGCTGGGCAAGCGCGTCATCGGACAGAAGGCTGCCATCGAGGCCGTCTCCGACGCGGTGCGGCGCGCCCGTGCCGGTGTCGCCGACCCGAACCGGCCGCTGGGTTCGTTCATGTTCCTCGGCCCGACCGGCGTCGGCAAGACCGAGCTGGCCAAGGCGCTCGCCGAGTTCCTGTTCGACGACGAGCGGGCGATGGTCCGCATCGACATGAGCGAGTACGGCGAGAAGCACAGCGTCGCACGGCTCGTCGGTGCTCCTCCCGGCTACGTCGGGTACGAGGCCGGCGGCCAGCTGACCGAGGCGGTGCGTCGTCGTCCGTACACGGTGGTCTTGTTCGACGAGATCGAGAAGGCCCATCCGGACGTGTTCGACGTGCTGCTGCAGGTGCTCGACGAAGGCCGTCTCACCGACGGCCAGGGACGGACGGTGGACTTCCGTAACACCATCCTGATCCTGACCTCGAACCTCGGCGCCGGTGGCGACAAGGAACACGTCATGAATGCGGTGCGCTCGGCCTTCAAGCCAGAGTTCATCAACCGCCTCGACGACGTGGTCATCTTCGACCCGTTGAGCCCCGAGGAGCTGGTGGCGATCGTCGACATCCAGATCGGACAGCTTCAGAAGCGGCTGGCCCAGCGTCGCCTCGACCTCGAGGTCTCGCCGAAGGCCAAGGAATGGCTGGGCGCACGTGGATTCGATCCGCTGTACGGCGCCCGTCCGCTCCGCCGCCTGGTGCAGCAGGCCATCGGCGACCAGCTCGCCAAGCAGCTGCTCAAGGGCGACATCCGCGACGGCGACATCGTTCCGGTGAACGTCAGTGCCGACGGCGAGTCGCTGGTCCTCGGCTGATCACGAGTGACGCGACCAGGGGCCCATCCCTTCGGGGGTGGGCCCCTTCGTCGTCTACCGGTGCGGGCAGCGGTTCAGCGGACGACCTCACGGTGACCGGCGTCGATGCGCCGGGTCCACCCCCGGCCGTCGAGGAGTTCGAGCAGTGGGATCACGACGCGCCGCGTCGTCCCGAGTGCCTGGCGCGCTTCGCTCGTGGTGAAGGGCTGAGGCAGGGCGGCCAGGGTTCGCATCGCCAGTGCCGGCGCGGTCGGCAACAACACCACCCCGTCGCGGAGTCGGAGGATGCGGCCGGTGCGTTCGGCAGCGGCGAGTTCCCTGGCACCGAGGCCGAGCGCGGTGAGGTCGTCGGACTCCGGGGCCCGGAACGGGCGCTCGGCCAGACGGCGCTCCAAAGCGCTCATCGCCTCCTCGGCGTCACCCAGATCCGGGACATGGCCCGGGATCGACAGGTACCCGTCTGCGGACGCCAGCCCGGCATCGGCGACCACCGTCGCCAGCAGTGCTGGGTCCGGAAGTTCAAGCAACGCAGGAACTCCCGACGCCGACAAGCCGGCCGACATCGGTTCCCGCTCGTGGACTTCGACGACCGCGTCGCGCAAACGCTTGATCCACGCGGCGCACGACGATTCGTCGACCCACCAGTCGTCGACAACACGGACCCCGGCCGGTGCTGTGTCCCCGTCGTCGACGAGACCGAGGCGCTGTAGCTCCACAACGCGCACCGCGCCGCGTCGAGCAACCTCGTCCGCGGCACCGCCGGCGTCGCTCATCCGGGCCAGGGCCGCCTCCCGGCGGGCCGAATCGCCGCGGCGACGGAGTTCCGGTGGGTCGGGATGCAGGACGACCCCACCGCCGACGATCCGCTGACCGGGGTTGCGCAGCACCACCCGGTCTCGGTGCGAAAGAGGCACGGCGCGTGCGAATGTCAGCCGTGCGTAATCGGGGCCGAAGGGGCGTAGACGGGCCGGGAGTGCAGCAGTGCCGAGGTGGACGACGAGACGCTCGGGCACATCATCGAAGGGGACGCCGCCGACCCGCCTGATGTCGGCCTCGGCAGACGAATGCCATGCGCCCGGAGTGACGAGGGCGTCCCCGCGTGCCACGGCGTCGACCCCGACGCCACGAAGGTTGACCGCAACCCGGCTGACCGGCAGTGACATCGTGAGAGCAGATCCCTCGCTGTGCAATCCGCGGACATCGACCGCCCGGTGCCCGTCGGCGCCAATCAACTCCAGGGTGTCGCCGACGCGGATGGTGCCCGAGGCCAGCGTGCCGGTGACCACCGTGCCGGCCCCGGTGCGGGTGAATGCGCGGTCGACCCAGAGGCGCACGCGGCCCGAGGTCGACGGTCGTGGCGTCTGGGCGAGGACCGCGTCGAGGGCCGTGCGTAGTTCCGCGAGACCCCGCCCTTGCGGTGCGGACACGACCACGACCGGAGCGGTGGCGAGCCCGGTGCCGACCAATTCGGCACGGGCGGAGGCGATCACGTCCTTGATGTGAGCATCGGTCGCGCGGTCGGCACGTGAGATCACCAGCACTCCGTACTCGATGCCGAGCGCGGACAGCGCGTCGCGGTGGTCGTCGGACTGGGCACTCCACCCCTCGTCGGCTGCGACGACGAACAGCACGACCGGTGCGGGGCCGAGTCCGGCCAGCATGTTCGGGATGAAACGCTCGTGACCCGGGACGTCGACGAGGGCGACATCGGCACCGGACGGCAGTGTGGTCCAGGCGAAACCGAGATCGATCGTCAGACCGCGGCGGCGTTCTTCCTCCCAGCGATCCGGCTCGATGCCGGTGAGCGCACGCACGAGTGTCGATTTGCCGTGGTCGACGTGACCGGCGGTGGCCACCACGTACTTCACCGGCGAGACCTCACACCCCGGCCGTGGCCTGCTTGACGGCGGCGAGGACCAGAGGATCGTCGGCTTCGGGGATGCAGCGCAGGTCGACGAGGCACGCGTCGTCATGGACGCGTGGCAGGACGGCTGGGTCGCCGAGGCGCAGACGCGGTGCGGTGCTCACCGGCAGACGCACCGCCCAACCCGGCAGGGGGACTCCGGGTGCGCCGCCGCCGCCGACTCGCCCGTCGTGTTCGACGATCGGAAAACCGGCTGCGACGCCCAGGTTCTCGGTGCGTACACGGAGGCGGTCGACGTCGGCATGCAAGTACTCGTACACCGGGGGACGCGGCCCTCCCACGGTCGCCTCCATCGCGGCGAGCGCGAGCTTGTCGGCGCGAACGGCGCGCGCCAGCGGATGTTTGGCGAGTCGCTGGACCAGCTCGGCGCTGCCGAGGAGGAGACCGGCCTGGGGGCCGCCGAGTAACTTGTCCCCGCTCGCGATGACCAGGTGGGCACCGGCGGACAGCGCGGAGGTGGCGTCCGGTTCGTCGGGGAGCAGGGGATCGGGCTGCAGGAGCCCGCTGCCGATGTCGGCGATCACCGGGACGCCATGAGCCCGTCCCAGATCCCGCAGCTCGCCCAACGAGGTCTCGCTGGTGAATCCCTCGACACGGAAGTTGCTCGGATGCACCTTGAGGATGGCGCCGACCTCGTCGCCGGCGACGGCGTCGGCGTAGTCGCGCAGATGGGTGCGGTTGGTGGTCCCGACCTCGTGCAGGCGGGCCCCGGTGGAGGCGATGAGCTCGGTGAGCCTGAATCCTGCACCGATCTCGATCATCTCGCCGCGACTGATCACCACCGCACGCCCGGCGGCCAGCGCGGTGGTCGCCAGGACCAGAGCCGCCGCCCCGTTGTTCACCATCAGGGCGTCACCCGCCGCGGGGCAGGCCCGCAACAGCGCGGCGCGGGTGGCCGCACCACGTTTCGATCGCTGACCCGTGTGCAGGTCGAGTTCCACGTCGACGTAGCCGGATGCGGCGACGACCGCATCGAGCGACGCCGCCGACAACGGAGCACGACCGAGGTTGGTGTGCACCACCACGCCGGTGGCGTTGAGGACCGGACGGGCCGACGACACCCGGTGAGCGTTCACGGCGTCGGCGACGTGGCGTCCGACGTCATCCGGCGAGATCTCGCCGCGTCGGGCCGAATCCTGTGCATTCCGGATGATCTCCCGAACAGCTGTGTCACCCAACCGCTCCCGCGCTTCCGTCACCGGCGGCAGCGCCAACAGGGCGTCGGTGCGCGGAATCCGTCGACGTGGGTCGGACACGCGGCCTCCTGAGAATTCTGGCGGAGGCGGACGGGAATCGAACCCGCCAGGCCGAGATACTCGACCTCCTCGGTTTTGAAGACCGGGGAGCCCACCAGGACCCGTACGCCTCCGTGCGTCTTACAACCTAGCGCGTGTTGTGTTCGGGCGCGGTCAGTCCTGCTGATGCGGCCAATTGCCCTCGGTGATCAGCTCTTCGAAGTGGCGGATGAGTTTCGGATTGAGATCATCGTCGACGGCACGTTGGAAATCGTTGTCCCACTTGGTCAGCCATTCCTCATCCCGCTTCATGAGGAAGATCGGCCAGCCGTGGGTGATGTCGAGCTCGTCAGAGTAGAGATCGGTGGAGCCGTCCTCGCGCATGTACCAGTAGTCGTGTCCGGAGTTCCAGAACGCCTGCAGCTCGTCGGCCGTGACGTAGTACTCGCCGTCTGCTTGCCTCATCTCCCCGATGGTAGCCATCGTCGGGCCGCCCCATGGGTGATCGGAACGGCGCTAGTGTCGGCAGGGTGACTGTCAGCAGCGAAACCCCAGTCCGACTGACCGGCTACGCCCACGGCGGCGGTTGCGCCTGCAAGATCCCGCCGGGTGAGCTCGAGCAGGCGGTCGCCGGCCTGACCGGCCAGGCCGGCGACGACATCATCGTCGGGCTCGACGACGGTGACGACGCCGCAGCGGTCCGGATCCGCGACGATCTCGCCGTGCTCTCCACCGCCGACTTCTTCACGCCGGTCGTCGACGACCCCTTCGAGTGGGGGCGCATCGCCGCCGCGAACGCGCTCTCGGACATCTACGCGATGGGCGGGACACCGGTGGTCGCGATCAACCTCGTCGGCTGGCCGCGCGGCGTGCTGCCGATGGAACTGATGACCGAGGTCCTGCGCGGTGGTCTCGCGATCGGCGCCGAAGCAGGATGCCCGGTCATCGGCGGGCACACCATCGACGATCCCGAACCGAAGTACGGCATGGCCGTCACCGGCGTCGCGACACCGGAGAAGTTGCTGCGCAACGACGCCGCGGAGCCCGGCCGGCCCATCACCCTGACGAAACCGATCGGGGTCGGCCTCCTCAACAACCGGCACAAGCAGACCGGAGAGGTGTTCGACGAGGCGATCGCGCTCATGACCACGCTGAACCGTGACGCGTCGACGGCCGCCGTCGACGCCGGTGTCCGGGCGGCGACCGACGTCACCGGCTTCGGTCTCCTCGGGCACCTGCACAAGATGTGCCGCGCGTCCGGCATCGGCGCGGTGCTCGACCGCAGCGCGGTTCCGGCCGTGGGCGGCGCCCGTGAAGCCCTACGGGACGGATACGTCTCCGGCGGCACCCGACGGAACCTCGACTGGGTACGACCCCATCTAAGCACCGACGACGGCGTTTCCGAGGACGATCTGCTGTTCCTCGCCGACGCCCAGACCTCCGGCGGGCTGCTGGTCATCGGGGAGGTGCCGGGGTATCCGGTGATCGGGGAGACCGTGGCGGGGTCGGGGATCCGTATCCGGTGACCCTTCGAGGCCCGTAGCCATCGCTCCTCCCGACTGCCGAACCTCGACTCGACCGGTGGTTGGGTGGCGACGGTGTCTCACCAGGCCTTCGTGGCTCGTCGCTTGCGCTCCTCGCACCTCAGGCAGCAGAGCTGGGTGCGTCGCGCTCTTCGGATCAGGGAGCAGCAGTTGGGACGGGGATCAGAACTCGGTGGCGGGTCCGGTGGTGATCGAGTCGTCGGTGATCCCGGCTGCGCGTCGGGCGGCGAGGCGTCGCTTCTGCGGCTCGATCGTGTAGCGCGGGTTCTTCGCTGATTCGATCCCGGCGTCGAAGACGCCGAAGCGCGTACAGGCCGACGCGGCGAGCAGCGCGATACCCGACGCGACGGCCACCGGCCGGGAGCGTCCGCTGAGCAGGGCGCCGACGCCGCCGGCGACTGCGAGCCGTTCGCTCCACCGCAGGAGCTTTCCGGCCTTGCCGTCGTGCAACGGTTCGGCCGTCACCGGGTCCATGCGGCTCTCCATGACCCGCATCGCGGTGAGGTCGCCGACGACACCGAGCGCGGCCAGGGTCCGGGCGGGTCCGGCCTGTGACGTCCGGGTGGCGACCAGCGCCAGACCGCTCGACGCCAGGCTGGCAGAACTCACGAAGACGAACGGCAGGTCGCGGTGCATGGCGTTCCAGGTGGGAACAGCGGTGTCCGACAGCAGCACCGCGGTGTACACGGCCAGCGGCGGGCCGGCGACCGCGGCGGCCAGCCCGGCCGGCGCCTCGACCGCACGCAGCACCGGGCGGAGCACGCCGAGGGGCAACCGGGAACCGGTCATCCGGTCGATCTCGCCGACCGCCGCCACGCCGAGGGCGCCGCTGAACGCCGAGAGGATCCACGAACCGACGCTCATCGGCGAGGTCACCTTGAACGTGCGCAACATGTTGTAGAACCGGTCGGGGCGTCCGAGATCGGCGACGAGTGCGATCGCGCCGAGCCCCACCGCGCCGAGTCCGCCGAGCCGCGCGTTACGGCGCAACTCGTCCCGGCCGGTGAGCTGTGCGCCCGCCGCCAGCACACCCGATCCGCCGGCGACACCACCGAGAAACAGGTAGGCGGCCACCTTCTCGTCCCACGGCGGCGGCTTGACGACGGGATGGCCGTAGTACGAGGTGAATTCGGCGTCGGGCACCATCGACATCTCGCGGTTGCCCTCGCCCTGACCGAAACCTCTGCGCGGCTTGCGCTTACCGCCGCGGCCGAGTCCGCGCCCGCGACGCCGTGGCGGCTCCGGGGGCCGGAAGGAGTCGAACTCCGACGACGTCACCGGCCACCTCGCAGGAACGACACGGCGGCCGCGGCCAGCATGCCCACCGCCGCGACGCCGGCCCGCTTGTACATCGACGGCAGATCGGCGGTGCACACGCGCGGATCTGGTGGCAGACCGTAGACCTCGGGTTCGTCGAGCAGCAGGAACACCGAACCGGTACCGCCGACACCGTCATTGGGATTGGCGCCGTAGAGACGCGCCTCGGTCATACCTTGCTCGTGGAGTTGCGCGACGCGGGTCTGGGCGTCGGCGACGAGGTCGTCGTGGTCGCCGTACTTGATCGACGTGGTGGGACAGGTCTTCGCGCAGGCGGGCGTCTCGTCGTCGAGGAGTCGGTCGTAGCAGAGCGTGCACTTCTGTGCGACACCGCGTTTGGGCACCTCGGGTTGTTCGCCCTTGCGTTCCCCGGATCGGGTCGTCGGCGCCGCGGTGCCGTCGGCGCGCCGTTCGACGACGCCGAACGGGCAACCGGCGACGCATGTTCCGCATCCGTTGCAGACGTCGTCCTGGATGACCACGGTCCCGAACTCGGTGCGGAACAATGCCCCGGTGGGACACACGTCGAGACACCCGGCGTGCGTGCAGTGCTTACAGACGTCGGAGGACATGAGCCAGCGGAACTCCGGGGTGTCCGGGGGCGTGAGATCCTCGTCTCCGGTGGTACCGGCCGACGGGTCTCGCCGGTCGGTACCATCGAACCCCTCATCGCCGGGCATGGAGGGCATGCCCAGTCCGACCAGTGCACGGCCCGACTCGCGGGCCTCGGCGATGCGGTCGGCGCTCTGTTCGATGAAAGCGACGTGTCGCCATGTGCTGGCACCGAGCGCGACGGTGTTGTCATACGACATGCCGGTCAGTTCGAGGTCGCCGTCGCGAGGGTTGGAATTCCATTCCTTGCAGGCGACCTCACAGGCCTTGCAGCCGATGCAGATCGAGGTGTCGGTGAAGAATCCCTTCCGGTTCTCGTGCGTGTGCCACCCGACGTCGGAGGTCGGATCGGTCGGTCCGGACAGCTGCCCCATCTACTCCTCCGCCTTTCCGGTGATGTGCTGGTTGTCGGTCTCGGTCGTCACTCCGGCACGCTCCTGGTACGCACGTACCAGTTCGATCAGGGCCGCGCCCTGGGGTCGACGGCCGGCGACCACGTCGCACGAACCGACCTTCGACTCCTGGATCTGCACGTTGGGATCCAGTGTGACCCCGATCAGGTCGTTGGCGGCATCACCGCTGACCACGGCGTCGGAGCCGACGCCCCAGTGGTACGGGAGGCCCACCTGGTGCACCTGACGGCCGTTGATGGTCAACGGCGTCATCCGGTCGGTCACCAGGACACGCGCCTCGATGGCACCGCGCGGCGAGATGATCGTCGCCCACCCCTCGTTGCTCAGTCCGCGCTCGGCGGCCAGTTCCGGGGAGATCTCGCAGAACATCTCGGGCTGGAGTTCCGACAGATACGGCGACCAGCGGCTCATCCCGCCCGCGGTGTGGTGCTCGGTGAGCCGGTAGGTGGTGAAGACGAACGGGTACACATCGGCGCCGGGCATCTCGCCGCTGGGGGCGTCGAGATTGTCCTCGCGCGGGAAGAGCACCCGCGCCGGCGACTGCTGCTGTGGGTACAGCGAGTTGACCACCGGCGATTCCTGGGGTTCGTAATGAGTCGGGAGCGGACCGTCGACGAGACCGCGCGGAGCGAAGAGCCACCCCTTACCGTCGGCCTGCATCACGAACGGGTCGTCGCCGCACAGCGCGTCGACGCCGCCGAGCGACGGATCCGGTCGGGCGTCGGGGGCGAGGTCGGCCGGGAAGTCCGGCACGTCGGGCCCCACCCAGCGGCCGGCGTCGGCGTCCCACTCCATGTACCGCTTGCGCTCACTCCACGGTTTGCCGTCGGGATCGGCGGAGGCGCGGTTGTAGAGGATCCGACGGTCCGCCGGCCACACCCAACCCCACTCGTGCTGAGTGACGCCGCCGCCGCCCTGGGGAACGCGTCGAGCCGCCATGTTGTGGGCGTCCGCGTAGACGCCGGTGTAGATCCAGCAACCGCCGGCGGTCGAACCGTCCCGTGCCATCTCGGTGTACGACGTCAGGTTCTTGCCGGCGTCGGGTCCGGCGACGTGGTAGCCGTTGATCTCCGACAGTACGGCCTCGGGTTCGGGGTTTCCGTGTTCGTCCACGGGATAGTCCCAGGTGAGGTCGAGCAGCGGGCGGTCGCGTTCGTCGGTGGAGCCGGCGAGACGCTCGCGGATGCGACGCCCGAGTTCGAAGAAGAAGTCCATCTCACTCTGGCACTGGCCGGGCGGTTGGACGGCCTGATGGCGCCACTGCACCATCCGCTGGGTCTGGGTGAACGAGCCGGCCTTCTCCACATGGGTGGCCGCGGGCAGAAAGAAGACCTCGGTCGCGATGTCCTCGGTGCGCAACTCGCCCGAGCCGATCTCCGGGCCCTCCTTCCACCAGGTCGCCGACTCGATCATGTTGAGATCGCGCACCACGAGCCATTTGAGGTGTGACATCGCCATCCGCGCCTGGCGCCCGTTGGCCGAGCCGACGGCGGGGTTCTGCCCGAGGATGAAGTAACCGTCGACCTTGTCGGCGAGCATGTCGACCGTCGTCTGGAAGGTGCCGGCGGGACCCGTCAGGCGCGGGAGGTGGTCGTAGCACCAGTCGTTCTCGCTGGTCGCGGCGTCGCCGAACCACGCCTTGAGGAGGCTCACCATGTAGTCCTCGGCGTTGGCCCAGTAGCCCTTCTCGTTCTTCGACGTGATCGCCTCGATGTAGTCGGCGAAGGTGTCGTGTTTACCCGCCGATGGCATCGGCAGATAACCGGGCAGGAGGTTGAACAGCGTGGGGATGTCCGTCGACCCCTGGATGCTCGCATGGCCGCGCAGCGCCATGATGCCGCCGCCCGGACGTCCGACGTTGCCGAGCAGGAGCTGCAACACCGACGCGGCGCGGATGAACTGGGAGCCGAAGGTGTGCTGGGTCCAGCCGGTGGCGTAGCCGAAACAGGTCGTGCGGTCGCGCCCGGAGTTGTCGGTGACCGACTGGGCGAGGTAATCGAAGTCCTCGAGGGAGATGCCGCACATGTCGCGCACCATCTCGGGTGTGTAGCGCGAGTAGTGCCTGCGCACGATCTGGAAGACACTCCGCGGATGTTCCAGGGACTCGTCGCGCAGCGTGGCGCCGTGCTCGAGGGGCGGTCCACCGGAACCGTGTTCGTGGCCGACAGCTCGGTCCGTGGCGGACGCACTCGTGTCCGGCCCGCCGGGCGAGTCCACCGTGCCGTCGTCGGACTTCGGTCGCGGTTCCTCGTAGGCCCACGAGGTGGCGTCGTATTCGCCGGTCTCGGGATCGAATCCGGAGAAGAGGCCCTCGAGGTCCTCGGTGTCGCGGAAGTCGTCGGATACCAGCGTGGCCGCGTTGGTGTAGGCGACCACGTACTCGCGGAAGTACTTGTCGTGGGCGATGGCGTAGTTGATCAGCGCGCCGAGCAGGACGACATCGGAGCCGGCACGGATCGAGATGTGCTTGTCGGCCACCGCCGAGGTCCGCGTGAACCGCGGATCGACATGGATGATGCGCGCACCGCGTGCCTTGGCCTCAGCGACCCACTGGAAACCCACCGGGTGTGCTTCGGCCATGTTGCCACCCATGAGGATGATGCAATCGGCGTTGGCCATGTCCTGCAGTGATTGCGTTGCGCCGCCGCGTCCGAACGAGGCCCCCAGACCGGGAACCGTGGCGGAGTGTCATATGCGGGCCTGATTCTCGATCTGGATCGCGCCCGCCGCGGTGAAGAGCTTCTTGATCAGATAGTTCTCTTCGTTGTCGAGAGTTGCGCCGCCGAGCGAGGCGATGCCCATCGTGCGACGGAGGAGCCGGCCCTCGTCGTCGTGCTCCTGCCAGCCACGACGCCTCGCCTCGAGGAAGCGGTCGGCGATCATGTCGATCGCGGTGTCGCGGTCGAGGTCCTGCCACTCGCTCGCATAGGGCGCCCGGTAGCGAATCGTGGTCTGACGCAGCGGGTTGTTGACGAGCTGCTCGCTCGAAGCTCCCTTGGGGCACAGCCGGCCCCGGGATATGGGGGAGTCGGGATCGCCTTCGATCTGGACGACACGCTCGTCCTTCACGTAGACCTTCTGTCCGCATCCGACGGCGCAGAACGGGCACACGCTCTGCACCACTCGGTCGGCGGTGGCCGTTCGCGGCTCGATGGCGCGGGTCTTCGCCGACGTGACGGCCGGTCCGCGTCCGAAGACGTCGCCCGACCGAAGCTGGCGGAACACCGGCCATTCGAGGGGACTGAAGGCTGGCACGAGTCCGAGTCTAATCACTCTCGCGACGTGTGTGCTGGCATCATCGCCACCATGAACCGAACGCCACCTCCTGGCCTCGTCGTCGGCGGCGTGCGATGAGCAGGATGGATGCCGTCGAGCTGCCGCTCACCGCGCTCGGCGAATTCCTCGAGTCGACGGCCTTCGCCGAGATGCTCGACCCCGAGGACGAGCGGTCCGCGTCACGGGATGCGCGGTCGCGGAAGGCCGAGGTCGTCGACGTCGTGAATGCGATCGACGCCAACGCGGGTCGTCGCTTCGTCGACCGTGAGCGCGCCGGCGAGGTCATCATCGGTGGTCTGCGCGGAGGCGGACTCGGTGTGCGGCCCACGGTGGTCGATGCGGTCCTCAATCTCTTGCGGCCGGTCGGGGTCGCGGCGCCGGGCGCCCCGAAACCCGTTCCTCTCGAAGTCCAGTCGGTGCTCGGCGTCTACATCTACGCACTGGTCGATCCGCGTGATGCCTCCGTGTTCTACGTGGGAGCAGGACGCGGCAACCGCGTCCACCACCACGCCCGCGCGGCGCTGGCCGGTGTCCCGCCGGATGCCGGGGAAGTGGTGGGGGAGGCCGACTCGTCGACGATCTGGACCGCGACCGACGAACGCATCCGCGACATCGACGCCGACGGGTTCGGCGTGGAGCACTGGATTCTCCGGCACGGCGACGAGGTCGTCGACTCCGCCGAGGCGCTGGCGTCGTACGTGCAGCGGTTCACCGTGGAGTTCGCCGACCTGGCGCGGGTCCCGCTGACGAACGGCGTGCCGAGTGGCGCGATCCAGCTCGACGAGATGGTGTTGCAGCACGCGGCGCCGCTCGCACCGCCGCTGCCCGAGCCGTGCGTGCTGGTGAAGGTCGACGACTCCGCGCGACCCGACGCGGGCGCCGAACAGATCTACGAGTGGGCGCGCAGCGGATGGCGGGCCGGGCCGCATCGCACAGTGCCCGACCTTCCGGTCCTGGTGTTCGCCGACGACATCGTCCGTGCCGTGCACCGCGTCGACTACTGGGAGGCGTACCAGGACGCCGACGGGAACCTCGACCCGAAACGGTGGGTCTACACCGGGGCGCCGGACGCCGAGCTGGAGAAGCGGTACGTCGGCACGAGCCTGCGCGAGGTGCGCGAACGCCGCGGTGGGAAGTGGAACCACAACGGGTGGCACCCGTACGGGCAGGTGTGACCGCCGCGTACTCGGCCCCGACGAAAAACGCCCCTGAAAGAAACCCTCCAGCGGACCGCCGTCGACATCATGTCGACGGCGGTCCCGTGGAGGGCGTTCTTCAGGGGCGTTTCTCAGGGGTGCTTTTCAGCGCGGGAGCGGGACTAGCCGGTCGCGGCCAGGCCCGGCACGGTCTGGCGCAGCCGGATGAGGCCGTCGCGGATGCGTGACTTGACCGTGGGCAGCGCGACGCCGAGGTGCTCGGCGACCTCGCGGTAGGTGAGCCCGTGGAAGTAGGCCAGCTCGATGGCCTGTCGCTGGATGGGGGTGAGGCTCTCGAGTCCGGTGTGGATCAGGCGGGCGATCTCGCGACGTTCGACCGACTCGCTGACGTCGTCGACCTCACGGGCGGTGTCGGCGATGCCGTAGGCGACGGTGCGTCGGGTCGCGGCGGACTCCGACCGGACGCGGTCGACGGCCCGACGGTGAGCCAGGGTCAGAATCCAGGACAGTGCCGAACCGGAGCGGGGGTCGTAGGTCTCGGCGTTGCGCCAGACGGCTAGGAAGGTCTCCTGCGTGGCTTCCTCGCTGTAACCGGGGTCGCGCAACACTCGCAGTGTCATGCCGTACACCCGGTCACAGGTGGCGTCGTAGAACTGGGCGAAGGCGTCCATGTCCCCGGTCGCCACGCGGGCAAGGAGGCTGTTCAGGTCGGATTCATGCATCACGAAACTCCTTGGCGCAGTGGGGTTGTCACGCTTCCGGGGCGGGGTTCGGCGTCGGTGCCGGAGTGCTCTCGGTGCGATGTGTCCAACGCTATGCGGATGCCGGCTGAAAGTGACCATCGAGAGACACAACGGGATGCTTTCGAAATGTTTGGTAACGGAACGATAACGGCGGCCATCTGTCGTGACCGTGCCGTAGCCTCCTCGCCACGAGAGGAGACGTATGTCCGAGGACACGATAGAGGGACCGGACGGTCGGCTGCGGTGCTTCTGGGCGGGCCGCGAGCCGGAGACCACCTACCACGACACCGAATGGGGATTCCCGACCACCGACGATACGTCGTTGTTCGAGCGCGTGTGCCTCGAAGGCTTCCAGTCGGGCCTCAGCTGGCGAACGATCCTGCTCAAACGGGAGAACTTCCGGGCCGCCTTCGCCGGCTTCGACGTGGCGAAGGTCGCGCGGTACACCGACGCCGATGTCGAACGTCTGCTCGGCGACGCGGGCATCATCCGGCATCGCGGCAAGATCGAGGCGGCGATCAACAATGCGCAGCGGGCCGTCGACCTCATCGACGAGTGCGGATCGCTCGAGTCGTACTTCTGGGGATATGCCCCGGCTGGTGAGCACGTGCCGAACTCGATGACGACCTCGCCGGAGTCGATCGCGATGTCGAAGGACCTCAAAAAGCGCGGATGGCGGTTTGTGGGGCCGACCACAATGTTCGCGCTGATGCAGGCGACCGGGATCGTCAACGATCACGCCTATGAATGCGTCATTCGGGACGAGGTGAGCGCCGCGCTCCGCCAGCGATTGTAGACAATCAAACAATGTGCCATCATCCCTGCATGAACGCCCAAATCGGCATCGGGATGGTGTGCCCGTTCGACATGGCTCTCGACCGGGAGCTGTGGCGCTGGATGCCGGACTCGGTCTCGTTGTATTTCACACGGACCGGCTACATCGACGCCCCCGTCGACGTCGAGCTGTGCCGGGATCTCAACAATCACACCGAGATCGCGGCGGCCGTGAGGGCGGTCTCGTCGATCGGGCCACGGGCGTTCGGCTACGCATGCGCGTCGGGCAGTTTCGTCTACGGGATGGCGGGCGCGATCGAGATCTCCAACTGCATGCTCGCCGCCGGCGCGGAGCGGGCCGTCACGACATCGGAGGCGCTGATCCGGGCGCTCGACACGATGAACATCGGCACGCTGGCCGTCGCGACGCCGTACACAGCGGCGCTCACCGGTTTGCTCTGCGACTTTCTCGCCGAATCCGGCCGGGGCGTCGTTGCCCAGGCCGGCCTCGGGCGTGACCACGAGATCTGGAAGATCCCGTATCACGTGACGGCAGACCTCATCCGCGCCGCGAACCATCCCGACGCCGATGCCGTCTTCGTGTCCTGCACCAACCTATGGACCTACGACATCCTCGCCGATCTCGAGGCCGAGCTCGGCAAGCCCGTCCTCTCCGCCAACCAGGTGACCGCGTGGGCGACGCTCTGCGATGCCGGTGTGCTCGGCGGCGAGATCACGCCCGCGGACTGGTCGACAGCTCACGCGCAATCGCTGTTCGCCCGTAGCATTGCGGCATGACCTCACAGGATTCGACGAACACGTTCGGCGAGGCAGGAACTGCGAAGTACGTGCAGCTCACCACCTACCGCAAGGACGGCACCCCGGTGTCATCGCCGGTGTGGGCGGTACTCGACGGCGACCGACTGCTCGTGTGGACCGAGAGCGAGTCGTGGAAGGTGAAGCGCCTCAAGCGGAATCCGAAGGTGGTCGTCCAGGCGACGGATGCGCGCGGCAGCAAACTGTCCGGCGAGCCGGTGTCCGGCACCGGGGTGGTGCTCGACGCCGAGGGCACCGCGCACGTCCGTGAGAAGCTCATCGAGAAGTACGGTCTCCTGGCCCGGGTCCTGATCTTCAGCAGCAAGTTGCGGCGGGGTGCAGGCGGAACCATCGGTCTCGCGATCACCGCGGGGGACCAATAGTCCTTCGGATCCCGCCGGGTCTGGCACGCCGGTCGGACCTGGGCCCGGCCTGGGCGGACTGGCTCCGTCGGCTACCGGCCACCGCGGAAGGCCTTCTTGCCGACTGGGAACTCCGCCGCGACGGGGAAGAACTGTGGCACGGGTTCGAGTCACTGGTGATCCCGGTGGTCGGACGCGACGGCCGGCGTGCGGTCCTGAAGGTCGCCTTCGACGGCGACGACGAGGGCGCCCAGGAAGCACTCGGCCTGCAGCACTGGGCCGGTCGTGGTGCGGTGCGGATGCTGCGCGCCGACCCGCGGCGACGTGCCCTGCTCCTGGAACGGCTGGACCGGACCGACCTCACCTCTGTCGACGACGACGAGGCGTGCCGGATCGTCGCGGGCCTGTATGGCGTCCTGCACATACCTGCTCCCGGACGGATGACGCTCCTCACCGGACACCTCGAGCGGTGGCTCGCAGGACTCGAGACCATGCCGCGGGATGCGCCGGTTCCGAGAAGATTTGTGGATCAGGCTCTCTCGCTCGGCCGGGACTTCCTCTCCGACGCGGCGACCGTCGGCGTCGTCGTGCACGGCGACCTCCACCACGAGAACGTGCTGGCGGCGCCGTCCGGCGAGCAGCGATGGCTGGTGATCGATCCGAAACCCATGTCGGGGGACCCGCACTACGAACCAGCGCCGATGTTGTGGAACCTGCTCGATCGCCGCCACGGTGACCCGCGGTGGGTGATCCGATCCCGCTTCTACTCGATCATCGACGCCGCGGGCCTCGACCCGGACCGGGCGCGGGACTGGGTCACCGTCCGCATGATCCTCAACGCGCACTGGGCGATCGAGGATGCGGAGAAGGCGTCGCGGAATCTCACCGCCGACGATCGCGAGTGGATCACCACCTGCATCACGGTGGCCAAGGCGGTCATCGACTGACCGTCAGCGGGCGAACAGAGTTCCCAATTCCGGTATGACCGCGGAGATCCCGGCGAGACGCAGTCCCTGCCACGCGGTGACCTGGTTGGCGGTCAGCACCGGCTTGCCGAACTTCTCCTCGAGCCCGGTGATCCACATCGCGGTGTGCAGGGCGGTGTCGGGGATCAGGATCGCCTCCGCGTCGGGATGGTCGGCGGCCGCGATCATGTCGAAAAGGCCGTCACCGTCGAGGATTCCGGCCTCGGAGGCGGTCTCGATGTCGTTGGCGCGGAGCGAGACCACCTCGATGCCGCCGTCGCCGAGGAAGCCGATGAACCGCGAGGCCAGGGGATCGGGGTAGGTCGCGGCGATCGCGACCCGGGACAGTCCGAGATGGTGACATGCCTCGACGAAGGCCAACGAGGTCGACGACGCGGGACGGTCGGCGAGCGCGGCGATGTCGGCGACCTGGCGGCGGGCGCCGTCGAGGCCGTAGACGAAACTCCCTGAGGTACAGGCCCACATCACCGACGCCGGCTCGTCGACCTGAGCGCGTCGCAGGCCCTCGGTGAGACGCTCCTGCTCGCCGACCGCGGCCATGGCATCGACGGTGTGGTCGTCTGAATCGATCTCGGTGATGGTCACCGGCAGTCGGACCGCGGCGCCGGATGCCACGAGTGCGGACTCGATGAGTTCGTAGTCGTCTTCGGCAGCATGACCGGGATAGAGCATCGCGACGGTGGTTGTCACTCGCACACCTCCAAGGTAGATTGTCAACAATCTACCAACTTCGACAGACGAGGGGGCGTATGTCGGGAACGGCACGCTGGCTCAGCGCGATCGAACTGGCCGACGGTTACCGGACCGGCGAGCTGACGCCAGAGGCGGTGGCCGTCGAATTGCTCGACGCCGTCGACCAGGTCGATCAGGCCGTCAACGCATTCTGCCTTGTCGATCGGGACGCGACACTCGCCGCCGCGCGGGACTCCACCGAGCGTTTCCGAGTCGGCACGCCGCTCGGCCCCCTCGACGGCGTGCCGGTCAGTATCAAGGACCTGCTGCTCACCCGTGGTTGGCCGACGCTGCGCGGTTCGTTGATGATCGAGCCCGATCAGATGGTCTGGGACACCGACGCCCCCGCGGTCGCGCGACTCCGCGAGGCCGGCGCGGTCATGCTGGGCAAGGTCACCACGCCGGAGTTCGGGTGGAAGGGCGTCACCGACAGTCCGCGCACCGGAGTCACCCGGAACCCCTGGAACACGCTGCGGACATCCGGCGGATCGAGCGGCGGTTCTGCCGCGGCCCTGGCGGCCGGACTCGGCCCGCTGTCGGTGGGAACCGACGGAGGCGGATCGATCCGCATACCGGCCGCGTACTGCGGCGTGGTCGGATTCAAGGCGACGCTGGGCCGGGTCCCGATGTACCCGCCGAGTCCGTTTGCCCCGGTCGCGCACGTCGGGCCGATGACCAGGACCGTGGGCGACTGCGCGCTGCTGCTCGACGTCCTCAGCGGGCACGATCCACGGGACTGGTCGGCGCTGCCGACCCCGACCGAGAGCACCGCCGCCGCCATCGCCGATGTCCGCGACCTCTCCGATCTGCGGATCGGGTACAGCTCTGACCTTGGCTTCGGGTCGAATGATCCTGGAGTGCAGGCCAATACGGATCGGGTCGTGTCGGTGCTCGAACAGCTCGGGGCGACGGTGGAGAAGGTCGACCTCGGCTGGGACGACCCGGCGTGGGCGTACCACATCATCTGGTTCGCCGGGGCCGACGTGGTGGTGCGAGGGCTCGGACCGGGCGCGGAGGAGAAGGTCGATCCGCTGCTCCTCGAGGCGCTCGAACGACATCGGGACTTCACCGCAGGCGACTTCGTGAGTGCCAACGCGCTGCGCATGGAGATGGGCACCACGATGGGCCTCTTCCACGAGGAGTTCGACCTGCTGGTCACACCCTCGATGCCCACGGTCGCCTTCGAGGCGGGACGCACCGTCCCCGGAGGGTCGGCGTCGTCGGACTGGACGTCGTGGACGCCCTACAGCTATCCGTTCAACCTCACGGGGCAGCCGGCGATCACGGTACCCAGTGGATTCGTCGACGGTCTGCCGACCGGTGCGCAGTTCGTCGCAGCGCGACACCAGGATACGACCGTGCTACGCGTCGCGGCGGCCTACGAGGCGGCTGCCGGCTTCACGATGTTGGGAGATCGTCCGTGACCGGGTCAACCGAACGATTCATCACCGTGACACTCGAGAAGCGGGGCGTCACAGCGGTCGCCCGGATGCTCGACGCCGAGGCGCCACGGACGGCCGCCGCGGTCTGGGACGCGCTGCCACTCGGTGGCCAGGTGTTCCACGGCAAGTTCGCGCGCAACGAGATCTACACGCTGCTACCGGCATTCGCCCCGGTGGAACCGGGCGCCGAGAACACTACCATCACGCCGATTCCCGGTGACCTGTGCTACTTCACCTTCGACGGTGTTTTGGACAACCCCGCATATGGGTACGATCCCACATCCGCGCCGGCCGAACATCGGCGGCTGATCGACCTCGCAGTCTTCTACGGGAGGAACAACCTGCTGGTCAACGGCGATGTCGGCTGGGTGCCGGGGAACGTGTTCGCCACCATCACGGAGGGCCTGGAAGACTTTGCGGCGGCTTGCAACGACGTCTGGATGGGCGGCGCGCGGGGTGAAACGCTCACCTATGCGCGTTTGGAGCGGTAAGAAAGAAGGAATGACGGTGGCGATCAAAGTGGATGGGGACGACCCGGGCGTGAACGGCCCGGGAGGTCGACGTACCACTTCTCACCAGGGGAAACGTGGAGATTCGGCGCGCCGACGCGTGCTCACGCCACTGGTGCAGGAGTCGACACCGGCGATCATCGCGCGTAAGTTGCACAATGCCATTGCGAACGGCGACTTCCCACCCGGGTCGCAGTTGACGGAGTCAGGTCTGGCTGCAGACCTGGGTGTCAGCCGCGGCCCGCTACGTGAGGCGATGCAACGTCTCACCGCGGAGGGGCTGCTGGTCAGCCATCGCAACCGGGGCCTGTTCGTCGTCTCGATGGAGAGAGACGACATCCGCGACATGTACGTCGCGCGCACGGCGGTGGAACGTGCTGCCGTGCAACAGGTCATCGCGCACCGCGAGTCGGAGGCGGTGGCCGCGCTGGACGAGGCCGTGGAGGCGATGCGCGCGTTCGTCGACGAGCCGAACGGGGCCGGGATGGCCGAGGCGGACATGGGATTTCACCAGACGCTGGTGGAACTCGCGGAAAGCCAGCGCCTTTCGCGTCTGCACGAGACGATCCTCGTGGAGACACGAATGTGCTTGCGTGCCATGCGAGGAACATATTCATCGGGAAAGGAACGGATCGACGAACACCAGGCGTTGGTGGACGCCATAGCTGCGGGGGATTCTGCCAAGGCAGATGCGCTGATGATCGAGCACATGGCCGATGGGCTGCGTCGATTGATCGGTGACGGCGACGACGCCGGCGATCTCACCGCGTCCGGGAGCTGATCGCTTGCGGTCCGGATGTCCATGGATGGTCGAGCAGCCTGCCGTCCGTGCACAGGGGTCCACCAACGGGGAATGACCTAGCGCGGGGCGGGTTATGGCCCCCGATGACATTCAGGAAGCGCAGATGAGCGACACGACACCAGCGGACACTTATGAGCAGCTCGCCCCGGACCCGGAGTCACCCGAGGGACGGAAACTACTCCACAAGGCCATCGGTGCCTCGGCCATCGGAAACGCCACCGAGTGGTACGACTACGGCGTCTACGCCGCGGCCTCGGTCTATCTGACCCAGGCCTTCTTCCCTGGTGATTTCGGAACCATCGGCACCATGCTGGGTTTCGCGATCTCCTTCGTGCTCCGTCCGCTCGGCGGCATGATCTGGGGGCCCATCGGCGACCGCATCGGTCGCAAATCGGTTCTCGCCATGACGATTCTGCTGATCTCGGGTGCCACCGCGCTCATCGGCATGTTGCCCACCCACGCGTCGATCGGGGTGTGGGCGCCCATCCTGTTGATCCTGCTCCGCGTCATCCAGGGTTTCTCGACCGGTGGTGAATACGGCGGTGCCGCAACATTCATGGCCGAGTACGCGCCGGACAACAAGCGCGGCAAGTACGGGTCCTTCCTCGAGTTCGGCACCCTCGCCGGTTTCTGCAGTGGTACGGCATTCGTCCTGCTCCTGCAGCTGGGCCTCTCCGATTCGCAGATGGACCAGTGGGGGTGGCGCATCCCGTTCCTGTTCGCGTTGCCGATGGGCCTGATCGGTCTGTACCTGCGTTCACAGATGGACGACACCCCGGTCTTCCAGGAGCTGGAGCAGGAGGACGAGATCAAGGGTTCGGCATGGACCCGGTTCAAGGATCTCCTCGTCAACTACCGGCGACCGATCCTGACGATGTTCGGCATGGTCATCGCGCTCAACGTCGCCAACTACACACTGCTGGCGTACCAGCCGACCTACCTGCAGAACACCATCAACCTGACCGAGACGTCGGCGAGCGTCGTCAACCTGATCGGGCAGCTCGTGATGATGCTGCTCATCCCGTTCTTCGGCTGGTGGTCGGATTCGACCGGGCGTAAACCGATGTGGTGGGGCTCGCTGGTCGGCCTGTTCGTCCTCGCGTTACCGCTGTACTGGCTGATGGGCCAGGGATTCGTCTGGGCGATCGTGGCATTCGTAATCCTCGGCGCGCTCTACATCCCGCAGCTCGCCACCATCTCGGCGACCTTCCCGGCCATGTTCCCGACCCAGGTCCGGTACGCCGGCTTCGCGATCTCCTACAACGTCGCGACCGCTGCCTTCGGCGGTACGGCGCCACTGGTCAACGATGCCGTCGTGGAGAGCACCGACTGGAACCTCTTCCCGGCCGTGTACATGATGGGCGCCTGCGCCATCGGCATGGTCGCGCTGTTGTTCCTGAAGGAGACCGCGGGCTGCTCGATCCGCGGCACCGAGATCCCCAGCAGGGAGAACGACTTCCGCGAGCTGCAGAAGAAGCTGGCGGAGTCGGGGGCCTAGTCAGCCCAGCATCCTCAGCCCGGCGAGCGTGTACGCCTTTGCCGCAGTGACGAGATCTGCGATGGCGACCGACTCGTCGGGCTGATGTGCGTCGGTGTTGATGTTGCCGGGGCCCAGGACGATCGACGGGATACCGAGATCGCGGCTGACGAAACCGCCGTCGCACGCAGCGCTCCACCCGCCCACCGAGGTCGCGGTGCCGGCGTCGGTGACCGAACCGACCGCAGCGGTGACGAGCGGGTGATCCGCCGCGGTCGCGAAACCGGGCATCTCCATGGTGACGCGGACGTCGACGGTGATGCCGTCGGTGTCGATCTTTCGATCGCGGATGGTCTTTCGGAGTTCCTCCGCGATGACGTGGGGGTCCTCGAAGGGCATCAGACGACGGTCGATGCCGAGCGAACAGGTGGGCGCGACGACCGAGATGCCCTGTCCGCCTTGGATGGTGCCGACGTTCCAGGTGCCGCAGCCGAGCAGGTCGTCGAGCGTCTCGTGCAGGTGTTCGTGGTCGGCGCGGATGATCTCGACGATCGCCGCGGCGGCATTGATGGCACTGCGCCCGTCGGCGGGGCGGCCGGAATGTGCGGCGCGACCGGTCACGTCGATCTCGATGTACGACGCACCCCGGCAGCCGCGGACGATCTGCATGTCGGTGGGTTCGGCGACGATGCAGCCGAGGAAGTCGTGATCGGCGGGACGGCCGACGAAGTCGCGCACGCCGATGCCGTGCTCCTCCTCGTCGACCGTGCACACCAGACGCACCGGGCCGGAGAGTTCGACCCCGTGGTCGCGTGCGCGCGACAACACGCTCATGGCCGCGACGACGGACGCGATCCCGCCCTTCATGTCGGTGGTGCCGCGCCCGTAGAGCCGACCGTCGCGGTTCCGCACGGTGTACGGGTCGGCGGTCCAGTTCGGGCCCGCGGGGACCACGTCGGAGTGGCCCAGGAACATCAGGCCCTGGCCGTCGCCGCCAGGGAGGGTGGCGATCAGGTTCGGACGCCCGGCGGCCACCTCGTGGGTGTCGACGTCGAACCCGAGCGCGCGGCACGCCTTCTCCAAGACCTCGACGGCGGCGCGCTCGGTGCCACCGGGATTCTCGCTCGGGGCCTCCACCAGCGCAGTCGTGAGCGCGGTGATCGCAGCCTCGTCGATCAGATCGACGAGCGACCGCTCGGCCGGACTCAGCTCAGGGTTGTGTTCACCGCTCACCGTGCCATCTTCTCAAGACTGGACGTGAGGCGTCGAATACCTTCGTCGATCCGGTCCGGCGTGCTCGATGCGAAGCACAGGCGCATCGAGTTGCGGAACCGGCCACCCGGCGACAGTGCCGGACCCGGGATGAAGGCGACGCCGTCGGCCAGGGCGATCTCGAACAGCTCCCGGGTGTCGATCTCGGCGAACTCCTCCCGCAGCGTCACCCACAGGAAGAAGCCGCCCTCCGGGTTGGTGGTGACGACGCGGTCGCCGAGATGACGGGCGATGGAGGCGAGCATGGCGTCCTTGCGCTCGCGGTACAGCGAGCGGATGCCGGCGAGGTGGTCCTCGAGGCCACCGCGCGCGATGTACTCGGCCACGATGTGCTGGTTGGGCACGTTGGTGCAGGTGTCCATGGCCTGCTTGCCGTTGATGAGCAGCTGCCGCAACGACGGGTCGGCGTCGACCCAGCCGACGCGCCACCCGGGAGCCAGGATCTTGGAGAAGGTCCGCACCGAGAAGATCAACGGATCGCCGGGGCTCAGCGTCTGGAAGGTCGGGATGTCGGTGCCCGCGAAGCGGAGCAATCCGTACGGATCGTCGTCGATGATGACCGACCCCCAGGTGTGGGCCAGGCGCAACAGCTCGCGGCGTCGTTCCTCCGACATCGTGACGCCGGACGGGTTCTGGAACGTGGGGATCGTGTAGATCGCCTTCGGGGTCTTGTGGGTGTGCGCCACCAGATCGGCGAGTTGGTCGACCTGCATGCCGTCGTCGTCGACGGGCACCTCGAGCAGTTGTGCGCCGTAGGACAGCGCGGTCGCGCTCCCGTTGGTGTAGGTCGGGGACTCGACGATGACCAGGTCACCGGGGTCTACGAACAGCTTGCAGGCGAGGTCGAGGCCCTGCATGCCGCCAGTGGTGATCACCAGACGGTCGTGGGTCGACGGGTCGGGCGTGGTGGCCAGGTAGTCGACGAGCAGTTGCAGCAGCCGCGGTTCGCCTTCGGTGGCGCCGTAGGTGAACGACGTGTGGTCGAGGATCTCGCCGGCGATCTGCCGGAACTCGTCCGCGGGAACGGCCTCGTCGGCAGGCGAACCCATCGCAAAGCGCACGATGTCGTGGGACTGGGCGGCCAGCAGGGACGTCGACGAGTCGATCATCGACCCGACCAGATCCTTCGTCCGCCCGGCCAGAGGCAGGGTGGGGCCGGAATGCCGTACGTCGTTCACGGGTTCGGTGGCGGTCATTCTGGTCACCTCGTTCCTTCTCTGGGTTGGGTTGTGCTCGTGACTATTTCTGGATCAGTTCGCGCGGGAACGACGTGAAGCACTCGACGCCGGTGGGGCTCACCCGCACCGATTCGGAGAGCTCGAAACCGTAGTTCTCCATCCACATTCCGCAGACGATGTGGAAGGTCATGTTGGTCTCGAGGATGCTCTCGTCCTCGGAGCGGATGCTGATGGTGCGCTCACCCCAGTCCGGCGGGTACCCGATGCCGATCGAATACCCCAGGCGCGAAGGCTTCTCGAGGCCGTACTTGGCCAGGGTCCAATTCCAGGTGGAGGCGAGTTCGCGCGTCGCCACCCCCGGCTTGATCGCCTCGAGGACGTTGTTCAGGCCCTCGGCGGTCGCCTTCGCGACATAGTCGAGATCCTTGTGCGGAACGCCCAGCGACACCGTCCGCGCGAGCGGACAGTGGTACCGGTTGTGTGCGCCGGTCAGCTCGATGACCACCGCCTCGTCCTCGACGAAAGTGCCCTGATGCCAGGTGAGATGGGGGGTGTCGGCGGCCGCGCCGGTGGGCATCATCGGCACGATGGCCGGGTAGTCGCCGCCGTAATCCGGCGTCCCGGTGATCTGTGCCTGCGAGATCGCCGCCGCCGCATCGCATTGCCGCACACCGACGTCGATCGTGTCGATCGCCGCGCGCATTGCCTCTGAACACACCATCCCGGCCTGACGCATCAGCTGGACCTCGGCCTCGGACTTCACCGACCGCACCCAGTTCACCAGCTCGAAGTTGTCGACCAGCTTCCATTCCGGGATCGCATTGTGCAGTGCGCGATAGGCCTTGGGGGAGAAGAAGTGCGAGTCCATCTCCAGGCCGACCGAGCCGCCGCGTGACGCCGGCGCGATCGCATGCCGCTGACGGAGTGACCAGGCGACCCAGTCGAAGGGATGCACGTGCGGCCGGTGCACGTAACTCTCCGGGTAGCCGACGATCTGATCGTCGGGCAACCACGTCGTGCGGTGCGCGCCACGGGCATCCATCTCCCGGGCGTAGAAGACCATCTCGCCCTCGATCGGGACGAACAGCATCTGCGGGGTGTAGAACGACCACGCGTTGTACCCGATCAGATAGAAGATGTTGGCCGGGTCGGTGACGATGATCGCCGACAACCCCTGACGGTCCATGAGTTCACGGACCTTCGTCAGGCGCTGTTCGTACTCGCTGTCGGTGAACAGCTGAGCACCGAGGTACATGGGCTTGCTACTCCTTGCTCACACGTCGGTGGTTCGAGGGCGGTCTTCTCGGCGATTGACTTTTCGGCGAGGGTCTTCAGCGGCGGATCGGCGTCGCCGTGTACTTCATGTCGAGGAACTCCTCGATGCCCACGCGGCCACCCTCACGGCCGAGGCCGGACTCCTTGACACCGCCGAACGGTGCGGCCGGATTCGACACGATGCCCGTGTTGACCCCGACCATACCGGCTTCGAGCTCTGCCGACAGGCGAGCGCAACGGTCGACGTCCTGGCTGAAGAAGTAGGCGACCAGACCCCATGCGGTGTCGTTTGCGAGGGAGATCACCTCGTCGTCGGCAGCCGGGTCGAGAGGGTTGTCGGCGTCGCCGAACGGGATGATCGCCGCGACCGGACCGAAGATCTCGTTGCGCACCAGGTCGGCGTCGAGTCCGACACCGGTCAACACCGTCGGCGGGTAGAAGAAGCCGGGGCCCTCGGGCGCCTCTCCGCCGCAGGCCACAGAGGCTCCCTTGGACACCGCGTCGTCGACGAGCGAGGAGACCTTCGCGACGGCCTTGGGTTCGACGAGCGGTCCGACCTGCGTTCCGTCGGCGGCGCCGTCGCCGACCTTCAGTGCGGCCATCTTCGCCGTGAACTGCTCGGTGAACTCGTCGATCACGCTGCGGTGCACGAAGATCCGATTTGCCGCGGTGCACGCCTGGCCGGTGTTGCGCATCTTGGCCAGCATGAGTCCGTCCACCGCGCGGGAGATGTCGGCGTCGGCGCACACGATGAACGGGGCGTTGCCGCCGAGCTCCATGGAGGTGCGCATGACCGTTCCCGCGGCCTGCCGCAGCAGCGTCTTGCCGACCTCGGTCGAGCCGGTGAAGCTGACCTTGCGGGCGAGCCCGCTGTCCATCCACTCGGTGACCACCGTCGATGGATTGGTGGTGGTGACGACATTCAGCACGCCGGCGGGCAGACCCGCCTCGACGAGGATGTCGGCGAGGAGAAGGGTGGTCAGCGGGGTGAGCTCGGCAGGCTTGAGAACCATCGTGCAGCCGGCCGCGACCGCCGGACCGATCTTGCGGGTTCCCATGGCCAGCGGGAAGTTCCACGGCGTGATCAGGATGCAGGGGCCGACGGGCTGCTTGCTCACCACGATGCGGGTCCCGCCGTCTCCGGTGGTGGTGTGGTCGCCGCCGATGCGCACGGCCTCCTCGGCGAACCACCGGAAGAACTCGGCGCCGTAGGCGACCTCGCCCTTGGCCTCGGCGAGCGGCTTGCCCATCTCGGCCGTCATCACCGAGGCGATCTCGTCGACCCGGCTCATGATGATCTCGTATGCGCGGTAGAGGATCTCGCTGCGGCTGCGCGGCGAGGTGGCCGCCCACTCGGCCTGATGCGCGGCCGCGGTCTCGAGTGCGCGTCGGGCGTCGGCCGCATCGGCGTCGGCCACCTGTGCGAGCACCTCGCCGGTCGCGGGATTGAGCACGTCGAACCGGTCGCCGGCGGCGGCCGGAACCCATTCGCCGTCGATGAACAGATCGGTGTGGATGGACGAGATGGCGTCGGGGACCTGGGTGGGGGCGATGGCCGTCATGATCGGGCTCTCCTCGGTTCGTCGGGGGTTGATGGGGGTCGGGTCGTGGAGGTGAGAAGTTCGGCGAGGTGGACCCCGCGGATCTCGCGTGCGTCGGCCAGCCCGTCGTCGACCGTGGCGAGGTGTTCGACCGCCATCGCGCAACTGAACCCGTCGGTGACGACGGGGCGATGCGGGTCGTCGCGCAGCGCCGGTGCGAGACCGTTCTCGGCGACGGCCATGCTGACCTCGTAATGGCCCTTCTCGAAGCCGAAGTTACCCGCCACACCGCAGCACCCGTCGGCCGAGTGCACGGTGACGCCGAGCGCTTCGAGAGCGGCGGTGCCGGTGCGTGCGCCGAAGACCGCGTACTCGTGGCAATGGGTCTGGAGGGTCACCTCGTCCGGGAGGGCCGGCGGTTGCCATCCCGCGTCGAGCAGGGTCGGGAGGTGGGCGGCGAAGCTGCGTACCCGGGCGGCCACACGCCGTGCGCTGTCGGTGGGGACGAGTTCGGGCAGATCTTTCGCCAGTGCAGCAGCACAACTCGGCTCGGGCACCACGATGGGTCGATCGGTACCGTCGTCGAGATTCGCGGCGGTGCGTCGAAGAGTCCTGCGGGCCTTGCCCAACTGACCGGTGGAGATCCAGGTGAGGGCGCAGCAGTTCTCCGCCGAACAGCCGACCTGCTCGCCTGTCGCGCCCAGGACCTCCGCGGCGGCGGCGGCCACCTGCGGCCGGAAGGCGCGGGTGAACGAGTCGACGAACAGGATGACCTGCGAGGTCGGGGACACCGGGGCGAGGTCGTCGAGATGGGCCTTGCGGGCGCGCCGGGTCGCGAAGGCCGGCATCGTGCGGCGAGGGTCGAGGCCACCGGCGCGGGCCGCCAGGCCGCTGATCTTCGACGACAGCGCGCGATTGATCAGCGGCGCAGCCGTTCCGGTCGCCGACAGCCAGGCCGGCATCCAGCCCAGGGAGTAGTGCGACAGCGGGCGAAGTCGACGGCGGTAGTGGTGGTCGAGGAACTCCGACTTGTAGGTGGCCATGTCGACACCGGTCGGGCAGTCCGTCGAACATGCCTTGCAGGACAAGCACAATTCGAGGGCGTCGGTGACCTCGGGTGAGCGCCATCCCTCGTCGACCGACGGGGCCGTGCGCACCATGTCCTGGAGGACGCGGGCACGCCCTCGCGTCGAATCCTTCTCGTCGCGGGTCGCCCGGTAGCTCGGGCACATGACGCCGCCGGTGTCGGCGCGGCACCGGCCGACTCCGATGCAGCCCTGGACGGCGTGGACGAACGGATCGAGGAGCGGGAGTTCGGGTGTGGCCTCGAAACCGCCCCTGACATCCGCCCCCGAGAGAGCCGTCGCCGACATATCGTCAACAGCGCCGCTGCTGAGGGCGGATTCCAGGGGCGCATTTCGGGAACCGTGGCCGAGGTCGAAAGTGGTCGGCCAGGTCCGCCGGGGGACGTCGGCGAGGGCGAGGTCGGCGGTGATGGGCCGCGGGTCGATGATGCTGCCCGGGTTGAGGTTCCCCGTCGGGTCCCAGATCGACTTGAAGCGGGCGAAGGCGGCCATCATCGCCGGCGAGTACATGACCGGCAGCAGGGCCGAGCGGGCCCGCCCGTCGCCGTGCTCACCTGACAACGAACCACCGTGACGCACAACGAGGTTCGCGGCGTCAGTGCAGAAGTTGTCCATCACGGTGCGTCCCTCGGGGGTGCGCAGGTCGAACGTGATGCGGACATGCATGCAGCCGGCGCCGAAGTGGCCGTACATCACACCGGTGAGACCGTGCTGGTCGAGGAGTTCGGCGAAGTCGTCGAGGTAGTCGGCCAGACGCTCGGGGGCGACCGCCGCATCCTCCCAGCCGGGCCAGGATTCGTAGTTGCCACCGACGCTCTCGTCGTCGGGGTCGGCCAGACGCGAGGACAGTCCGGCGCCGTCCTCGCGGACGCGCCACAGTGCTTTACGACGAGCCGGGTCGTCGACGACGGTGGCGTCGATCATCCGACCCTGGCCGCGCAGATGATCGAGCAGTCGTTTGGCGGTTGCCGGGACGTCGGATTCTCCCTGTGCCTCGGCACTTTCGGAGTCGACGTCGATGAACAGCCAGGCCGAACCCTCGGGAAGGCCCGCGACCGTGTCCCGGCCGCGGCGAGCTGCCATCGTGGCGACGATCTTGCGGTCGATGCCCTCGATGGCCGACGGCGCGAACGGGAGGATCGCCGGTACGTCGCGGGCGGCGTCGGCGGGGGAGTGGTAGCCGACGCAGAGCAGGAGCTGGGAGGTGGCGACCGGGACGAGGCGCACCTTCGCCGACACCACGATCGCGCAGGTTCCTTCGCTCCCGACCAGCGCGCGGGCGACATCGAATCCGTTCTCCGGCAACAGTCGTGCGAGGTGATACCCCGAGACCTGGCGGGGGATGGTCTCCAGTTCGGTGCGCAGGATCGCCATGTTGTCCGACGCGAGCCCTCGTAGCTCGGCGGTGATCTCGGCGGCTCGCGCCACGGCCTCCCGGTCGTGGGGATCGGTGGCGTACAGCCCGTCGCGTGTCGCGGTGAGCAGCATCCCGTCGGCGGTGACGAGGTGGAGTTCGATCACGTGATCGCTGGTGCGTCCGTATCGGACGGAGTGGTTACCGCAGGCGTCGTTGCCGATCGCCCCGCCCAGGGTCGCCCGTGACGCCGACGACGGGTCGGGAGCGAAGGTCAATCGGCCGTCCGTCGCCGCCCGCGCCTGTGCGGCGAGAGTGGTGAGCACGATGCCCGAACCGGCGACGGCGGTGGAGGTCTCGGCATCGACCGAGATCACCTGATCCAGGTGACGGGACAGATCGATGACCACGCCGTCACCGATGGCGTTACCTGCCATCGAGGTACCGCCGCCGCGCACGATCACGGGGACGCCTCGGTCGTGGCATCTCGCGACGATCGTGGCGACCTCGCGCCCGGACCGCGGAAACGTCACGGCCCGGGGCGGGATGCGGTAATTCGAGGCGTCGTATGAGTATTCGGCCAGACGTCGTGGTGAGGCGTCGGCATCGACGCCGAGATCGGCGAGTTCGTCTGCGATGTCCACCGGCCTAACCTAGTGCGGCATGCAGCGCCGCGCCGAACCGCGCGACACCGAGATCGATCTCGTCGGCCGTCACGACCAGCGCGGGGATGAGGCGGACGACGTTGGCCGACGGCCCGCAGGTGAGCGTCAACAGCCCCTGCGCAGTGGTGGCCTGCTGCACCGCGACAGCGGCAGGAGCGTCGGGCACCCTGTTGCCGGCGGCATCGGTGGAGACGAATTCGATGCCGGCCATCAGGCCGAGGCCCCGGACGTCGCCGATGCCCGGGAACGGCGCGCACACCTCCCGCAGGCCGGCGAGCAGCTGCTCGCCGCGCACGCGGGCGTTCTCCACGAGTCCCTCGGCCTCGATGACCTCGAGGGTCGCGATCGCGGCCGCCGCGGCCACCGCGTTGCCACCGTAGGTTCCGCCCTGCGAGCCAGGCCATGCCTTGCTCATCAGCTCGGTGGACGCCGCGATTGCCGAGATCGGGAAACCCGACGCCAGGCCCTTGGCCGTGATGATGATGTCCGGGGTCAGGCCCTCGGCGTGCTGGTGGCCCCAGAACTTGCCGGTGCGACCGAATCCGGCCTGCACCTCGTCGATGATGAGCAGGATGCCGTGACGGTCGGCGCGCTCGCGGAGTCCCTGGAGGAAGCGGGGCGGCGTCGGCAGGTAGCCGCCGTCGCCGAGGACCGGTTCGATGAGGAATGCGGCGGTGTCGTTGGGTGCGACGCGGGACTGCAGGAGGTAGTCGAGCTCGCGCAGCGCGAAGTCTACGGCGGTGTCGGTGTCCCAGCCGTAGCGGAAGGCGTAGGGGAACGGCGCCATGTGCACGCCACTCATCAGTGGGGAGAAGCCGGCCGAGAAGCGGGTGCCCGCGGTGGTGAGGCTCGCGGCCGCAACGGTGCGGCCGTGGAAACCGCCCTGGAAGACGATGATGTTCGGCTTCGCGGTGGCCATCCGGGCGAGCCGGATCGCGGCCTCGACGGCCTCCGAACCCGAGTTGGCGTAGAACACGGAGTCCAGACCGGCGGGCAGAACCCCGCCGAGGCGCTCGGTCAGCTCCAGCAGCGGCGGATGCATGACGGTCGTGTACTGGGCGTGGATCACCTTCGCGCACTGGGCCTGCGCGGCCTCGACGACATGCGGGTGACAGTGGCCGGTGCTGGTGACACCGATGCCGGTGGTGAAGTCGAGGTAGTCGCGGCCGTCGGTGCCGTGGATCCACGATCCCAGCGCATGGTCGACGACGACGGGGGTCGCCTGCTTGAGCGCAGGGCTGAGGGAGGCCGTCTGGTGGGTGCGGGTGGGGGAGTCAACGCCTGCAGTCATGGGTACACCGTGACGGCAGATCGTCCGATTGTCAACAATGTGACAGTTGGGGGCAGTCAGGTCTCGGAGAGACAGCGTCGATCCCGACCGCCGAACCTCAACCCGACCGGCAGACGTCGGTCGAGGTCTGGCGGTCGGGTTGACGTCGACCGGTCGTCAGGCCGGCGACATCAGGGAGCGGTGGTGGGGCGGGCTCGCTTCGATACGGCTCCTCGCTGCGCTCGTCGCCTACTCAACGAGCGGAGGGGGTGTCGCTGCTACTCGACGCGCGGAGGGGTGTCGGGGTTACGGTGGCCGCATGAGCACCCGACGTCCGGTCCTCGCGCTCCTCGGTGCCCCAGGTGTCGCGCCGCCATCGAACCTCGATCAGCTCGCCGAGCTCGCCGAGATACGTCATTGCGTCGCAGACGATCTCGCAGAGGCGCTCCCGGGTGCGGACGTGTTGGTGCTGTGGGACTTCTTCTCTCGGGCGCTCGCCGACAACTGGGGTGAGACGACCGCGTCGCTGAGGTGGGTACACGTCTGCGCGGCGGGTGTCGACTCCCTGCTGTTCGACGAACTGAAGGCGTCCGACGTGGTGGTGACCAACGCGCACGGCGTCTTCGACCGACCCATCGCCGAGTTCGTTCTCGCCTCGATCCTCGCCCACGACAAGCGATTACACGAGTCGATGGCACTACAGCGCGATCACATCTGGAAGCACCGGGAGACCGTCGGCACGTCGCGGAGTTCGGCCCTCGTCATCGGGACCGGCGGGATCGGTCGCGCGACCGCGCAGCTGCTCCGTGCCGTGGGGATGCACGTCGTCGGCGGCGGACGGACCGCGCGGGAGTCCGACCCCGACTTCGGTCGGGTCATCGCCACCGCCGATCTCACCGACCATGTCGGCGACTTCGACAACGTGGTCACCATCGCGCCGCTGACTCCGCAGACGGCCGGGATGATCGACGCGGACGTGCTCGCGGCCATGAAGCCGGGCGCGCACCTGATCAATGTTGGCCGCGGCGAACTGGTCGACGAGCCTGCGCTGATCGACGCGCTGCGGTCCGGGCACCTCGGCGCGGCCTCACTCGATGTGTTCGCCACCGAACCGCTGCCCGCCGACAGCGAGCTGTGGGATCTGCCCGGCGTCGCGATCTCCGCCCATATGAGCGGCGACGCGCTCGGCTGGCGTGAGGCGCTGTCGGAACAGGTCCTGGAGAATCTGCGCCGATACGTCGGGCTGGACGACGCCGCGGACGGTGGCGTCCTCGCCGAGACGCTGGTCAACGTCGTCGACAAAGAACGCGGCTACATATCGGCCACACGACGATAGGGCGGATGACGTCGTCGCAGCCCGGCCGATAGTAGGCTGTAGCGCGATGACCACCGTCTATTTCCTGATCGCCGCCGTGGCACTCGCGGGTGCCGGCGTCCTGTTGTGGCTCGACCGGCAGCGGTCGAGCGTCGCGCGGCACCAGCGTGCGATCTGGGGGGATGAGCACGAGTTCAAGTTCCGCGAGACGGACACCAAGCTGCGCAAGGTGTTTCGCCGGGCAACGATGAACGTTCCCGATCACGTCGAGGTCCGCGACGTCGCCTACGGCCGCTACGGCGGCGTGGAGACCGTCGTCTTCGATCTCGCCGAGACCGCGACCGTGATCGCCGTCCGCCGATCCTCGCCCTCACCCGTCGTCGTCGACCTGCGTCACGAGGACGTGCTGGCACCCGCCGAGGAGGACGTCGAACTCCTCGGTGCGATGGGGCCGCGCGTCATGTTCTCCAACAACCTCGACGTCGCCCGTCGCGTGTGCGACCGGCGGATGGTCGCGCTCGCCAACAAGGCCCCGGCCTTCGTCGAGGTGCTGTGGAACGAGGGCAACTGGGCGCTCGGATCACTGCCGCTGACCAACGATCCCGCGACGCTCAACACCGGCCTCGAGGTGGTCCGCCGTTTCGCCGACTTGCTGCGGGTGCTCCCGCCGATGCGCGAACCCGAGGACTCACCCGATCCCCGCGACCCGCACGGACCCACGCGTGCCGAACTCGCCGACGAGAAGACCGAGTCGATGCGCGACAAGCGTCGTCGGCAGGCCGCGGCGGCTCCCGCAACCGAGGCGTCCCCGGCCGCCAAGCCGGCCGCCCCGGTTCGCAAGCCACCGCCGGCGACCGGTACCTCCCCGACGACCGGCCGGGGCATGGCCCCGATGCCGGTCCGCGGGTCCGCGACGCGCAAGTCCGAGGACGTGCCCCGCCGCGCCGAGGACACCGGCGAGCGGCCCAATCGCCACCGCAGCTGACCCGACAGGGCTCATCCGACGCCCGTCGCGGACACCGTAGGGTAATCGTCATCCAAAGCACACCGGCCGACAGCCGGAGAGTTCGAGAGTGAGTGGTCGCATGTCCTCGTCAAGCCCGGTTTCCGACGGCACGCCGCCCCAGGTCGACACGGCGGCGCGGGCGCGACTCGCCGAACTGGTCCGTGAACTCGCCGTCGTGCACGGCAAGGTGACGCTGTCCTCCGGCAAGGAAGCCGACTACTACGTCGACCTCCGGCGCGCGACGCTGCATCACGAGGCGTCGCGGCTCATCGGCCGGCTGATGCGCGAACTCACCGCCGACTGGGACTACGTCGCCGTGGGCGGTTTGACGCTGGGCGCCGACCCGGTCGCGACGTCGATCATGCATGCCGACGGCCGCGACATCGACGCCTTCGTGGTGCGCAAGGCCGCGAAGACCCACGGCATGCAGCGGCGTATCGAAGGACCGGACATCGTCGGGCGCAACGTGCTCGTCGTCGAGGACACCAGCACGACGGGCGCCTCCCCGTCGACAGCGGTGGAGGCCGTGCGCGAGATCGGCGGCAACGTCGTGGGTGTCGCCACCGTCGTCGACCGTGCGACCGGAGCGGACGCGGTCATCACCGGGCTGGGAGTGCCCTACCGCTCGCTGCTCGGCCTGAGCGATCTCGGCCTTGCCTGACGCATCCGATCCGGACGCCGGGGTCGCCGGCCCCACCGAGTGGGTGACCGGACCCCCGGTCGGCGTCGGACCCTGGTCGGTCGAACATCCCGGTGAGCCGATCCCGGACGACGACCGTCTCGATCCCGAACTGCTCGCGGACGGCGACACCCGCAACGTCGTCGACGCATACCGGTACTGGAAGCGTGAGGCGATCGTCGCCGACATCGACACGCGCCGGCACCCGCTGCACGTCGCCATCGAGAACTTCGCCCACGACGCCAACATCGGCACCGTCGTGCGCACCGCGAACGCGTTCGCCGTCGCGGCGGTCCACATCGTCGGACGACGCCGCTGGAACCGTCGTGGGGCGATGGTCACCGACCGGTACCAGCATCTGGAGCACCATGACACGGTCGGAGACCTGCTCGACTGGGCGCGCGAGGAGGGTCTGTCCGTCGTCGCGGTGGACAACACCCCGGGTTCCCGACCCCTGGAGACCGTGGAACTACCGCGCGAATGCGTGCTGCTGTTCGGTCAGGAAGGTCCCGGCGTGAGTGACGACGCGCAGCGACAGGCCGACATGACGGTGTCGATCGCGCAGTTCGGGTCGACCCGCAGCATCAACGCCGGCGTCGCTGCCGGGATCGCGATGCACGCATGGGTCCGGCAGCACGCCGATCTGGATCAGGCCTGGTAGGCGACTACTCGGCCGGAGGAGTGACGGCCGGATCCGTCGAAGGTGCCAGCGGCTCCTCCTCGACGACACCCTTACGGGCCCGCAGAATGCGCTTCGCGATCTCCGAGATGATCGGGAGCACCGACACGAAGACGATCAGCAGGAAGATGTAGTCGACGTTGTCGCGGATGAACTCGATCTGGCCGAGGAAGTAACCGAGCAGGGTCACGCCCGCGCCCCACGCGACCGCGCCGATGATGTTGTAGGTCAGGAAAACGGGGTACCGCATGCGGGCGGCGCCGGCGACCAGCGGTGCATAGGTGCGGACGATCGGGACGAAGCGGGCCAGGATGATCGTGACCGGGCCGTGCTTCTCGAAGAACTCGTGAGCC
This sequence comes from Gordonia sp. GN26, assembly GCF_054823965.1. Taxonomy (NCBI): domain Bacteria; kingdom Bacillati; phylum Actinomycetota; class Actinomycetes; order Mycobacteriales; family Gordoniaceae; genus Gordonia; species Gordonia sp. GN26. The sequence goes on from NZ_JSYC01000034.1 coordinate 87,471, forward strand.
TCGTTGATGTAGGACTCCTTGAGCACCCGCGCGTTCGGTTTGAACAGGGTGTACCCGAGCTTCTTACCGATCCAGTACCCAACCTGATCGCCCAGGAACGCGGCGAGCGGGATGGTGACCAGAAGCACCCACAGCGGGGCGAAGGGCTCGATCTCGGCCGACTTCGCAGCCACGATGAGGCCCGCGGTGAAGAGCAGGGAGTCGCCCGGCAACAGTGGGAACAGCAGACCGGACTCGATGAACACCACCAAGAGCAGACCCGCCAGCATCCAGGTGCCGAACGAGTTGAGCAGGTTGACCGGGTCCAGGAATCCCGGCAGAAGCGCCAGGTTGGTGGTCGTGGTGGCAAGTGCTGAGTCGATCACGGGATCCCAGAGTACCCACGTTTGCGACCTGGGCAGAATCCCGCGAGATCGGCGACGGCGAATCGCGCCGGGATCGGGACCAGGGCGTGCGGACGACTCGGCGACACGAGACGACTCCACGGGATGGTCCCGACCGCCCATCCCGAACCAGCGCTGCAGGCGGTGGCGCCGTGGGCGATCGCGCTCGACGGACAGCCGGTCATCGTGTGTCCCTACGGGCAGGTCGGGCCGGTGCCCTGGCGGTGGGTCCGCGACGAGTTCCGGGCACTCGACGACCGCCGCCTGCTCGGGCTGACCTTCGTCGGCGGCCGATGGTCTGCGCCGCTGGCCGCGCCGTTGCTGCTCACCCGCGCCTGAGCCGCGGACGGCGCAGGTCCGGGGCCCAATGGTGGGCGCACCCGCCGGTGTGGCACCTGCCATACTGAGGGAAGTCCGGCCGCGGGAAGTCCGGCTGCTCGCCACGGCCCATCAACCGTGGGCGAGAGAACCCGAACACCAGAGCACATCAACACCCTGGAGGATTCGTCGATGCCCATTGCAACCCCGGAGCAGTACGCCGAGATGTTCGACAAGGCGAAGAAGGGTGGTTACGCATTCCCCGCGATCAACTGCACCTCGTCGTCGACCATCAACGCCGCGATCAAGGGCTTCGCCGACGCCGGCAGTGACGGCATCATCCAGTTCTCGACCGGTGGTGCCGAGTTCGGTTCGGGCCAGGGCGTCAAGGACATGGTGACCGGAGCCGTGGCACTCGCCGAGTTCGCACACGTCGTCGCCGCCAAGTACGACGTCCTCATCGGCCTGCACACCGACCACTGCCCCAAGGACAAGCTGGACACCTACGTGCGTCCGCTGCTGCAGATCTCGCAGGAGCGCGTCGACGCCGGCCAGAACCCGCTGTTCCAGTCGCACATGTGGGACGGCAGTGCCGTGCCGCTCGACGAGAACCTGGAGATCGCCAAGGAGCTCCTCGCCAAGGCGGGCGCGGCCAACATCATCCTGGAGATCGAGATCGGCGTGGTCGGCGGTGAGGAGGACGGCGTCGAGAACGAGATCAACGACAAGCTGTTCACCACCCCCGAGGACTTCGAGAAGACCATCGAGGCACTGGGCGCCAGCGACTCGGGCAACCGCTACCTGCTCGCCGCCACCTTCGGCAACGTCCACGGCGTCTACAAGCCGGGCAACGTCAAGCTGCGTCCCGACGTGCTGAACACCGGCCAGGAGGTCGCGGCCAAGAAGCTTGGTCTGGCCGACGGTGCCAAGCCCTTCGACTTCGTCTTCCACGGCGGCTCGGGCTCGCTGAAGAGCGAGATCGACGAGGCGCTGAGCTACGGCGTGGTGAAGATGAACGTCGACACCGACACCCAGTACGCCTACACCCGCCCGGTTGCCGGCCACATGTTCGCCAACTACGACGGCGTCCTCAAGGTCGACGGCGACGTGGGCAACAAGAAGGTCTACGACCCGCGCAGCTGGTCGAAGAAGGCCGAGGCCAGCATGAGCGAGCGCGTCGTCGAGGCGTGCAACGACCTCAAGTCGAACGGCAAGTCGCTGACCGCCTGATCGTCTGACACTTCTGCCCGCACCCCCCGAGGGTGCGGGCAGAACTGTTTTCGGGCCCCGGTCGATCACGGCCGGGGTCAGCGTCGGTGCTTCCCGGCGTGGGAAGTCCTGGTCGCCGGGCGCTCACCCCGCGTCAGCGGCGGGATGTGTTCGATGGCACCCGCGGCGCTCGCGACGATACGACTGGTCGAGCGAGCTGCCGACGACCAGGGTCGGTCAGTGCGCGCAGTCGCGTCGAGCAGATCGCGGAAACGATCCAGCGCGGTGAGCGGTGCCGCAGCGATCGCGTTCCCCGGAGGGCGTCGGGCCACCACCGGGTGCGGCCGCGTGGGAGCGGTGGACCGGACGATCTGCCACCACGTGCCCAGGCGCACGAGTTCGTCCCGGTCGGTCGCCTCCTGCAAGCGGGGGAGCAGGACGTCCTCCTCGTCGCGGACGTCCTCCCGTAGGAGGCGGACGATCTCGGCGAACAGTCGGTGGTGCTCGTCGGAGTCGACGTCGAGGGTCTCCAGCGAGGTGAAGAGCTCGTTGATCGCCTGGTGCTCCTTCTCGATCTCGAGCGTGAGCTGTTCCCCGTCGGCGAGGCGGCGGCGGATCGCCGGCCACAGCACGGCCTCCTCGGCGAAGGCGTGGGGGAAGACGAGTCGGCACATTTCGTTGAGTACCGCTTCGCGGTCGTGCCCGGAGGCGCTCTCGGCGGCCTTGATGAGGCGGTCCAGCTCGACGTGGTCCCGCTTCTGGCGGCTCAGGACCGAGCGGCGTCCACCCAGTTGGTCTTCGGTCTGGGCGGCCAGTGATCGGGGCATGGCGTTCCTCCCGGGAATTCGGCGGGTGTCACGCAGCGGGCTCGACGTGGCTCGGTCCGGCGCTTACCCGACGCCGGGGAGGCGAAACGGAGGTGGCCCGAATCAGGAGGTCAGCAACCCGACCATCACCGCCAGCGCCAGCGCGATCATCACGAGCGCGGAGACGAGGACCGCGGGATCGGTGCGTGAACCCGAACGTGCACCCGTGCTCCGAGGGTGTGTGGGCCGGATGCGCCGCGACGGGCCGCTCGACACCGGCGGCGGTGTGGTCGGCGGTGTCGGCCGACGGGGGGTGAAGTACGCGGGCACATCCGATGGGTGCTCCTGGTACTCCGGCGGGGCGTCGTACCCGACCGGGTCCGGGACATGATGCGGCGGCGGGGGTGTGGTCGACGGGGGACCCCACCCCTGACCGCCGGTCACGTGGGGTTGCACACCTTCCAGTCATCGCCTTCGCGCTGCAGGTTCAGTGTCACCGTCTCGGGGGTCTCCGGCGAGCTCGTGTGCACTGCGACGACCTCGACGACCGCCAGATCGCCGCCCTCGACGACCCGGACGGCGTTGATCGCCTGGGTCTGGACGAGCTCGTTGCGGGCCTTCTGCGCGTCGTAGGTCTTCTGGTAGGCGTCAGCGTCGAAGTCCTCGTAGAAGGCATGCAGCTCGCCACACGTGACCGACCGCAGGGTCTCGAGATCGCCCTCGTACAGCGCGGTCGTGTAGTCGAGCGCCACCTCGGCGGCCTCGTCGGCCGGCGGGGTCGCCGTCATGTTCTGGTAGGCGAAGATGCCGCCGATGGCCGCCACGATCACCACGAGGAGCGCGACGACGGCGATCAGCGGACCCTTGCCGCGCTTCTTGGTGGTCTTCGACGGCTTGCTGCCGGGGATGACCTGCGGCTGCTGGGTCGTGGTCGTCCACTCACCGGTCGACGGAGCGGTCACCGCCGGCTCGGGGACGGTGTCGGTGCGCTCGTCCGGCGTCGCGGCTCCGGCCGCGGCCGCACCTGCAGCCGCGGCCGGGATGACCTTCGTGGCGGCATCGGAGTCGTCGGCGGGCTCGTCTTCCGGCGCAGCCGTCGCGTGATCGTCCTCGACCTTCGCCAGCGACATCGCCTCGGTGGGTGCCTCGGTCGGCGCCTCGTCGTCGGCCGGGGTGCCGACTTCTTCCTCGGCTTCGGCGACCTCGGGCTCTGCGTCCGCGACCTCGGGTTCGGTCGGCTCGAGCTGCGCTTCGGCTTCCTCGACCTCGTCAACGGCCTCGACGGGCTCCTCGGTCTCGGCTGCGGTCTCGTCGGAGTCCTCGGCGTCGCCTGTCGCCGGGCCTGATCCGGCCTCGGCGTCGACGACGGAATCCGCGGACTCGGCTTCGGCGTCGGTCTGGTCGGCGGCGTCCTCGCCGGGGTTCTCCTCGTCGGTGCCACCGGCCACGGCCACACCGGCGGCCGCCGCACCCACCGCGCCGGCCGCGACCGCAGTTGCGCCGGCCCCCGACTCGTCGGTGTCGTCGGGCTCCTCGGCTTCGGCGGTCTCGTCGGCGGCTTCCGCGGTCGACTCGGCGCTGTCCGTCTCGACCGCGCCCGTCTCGTCCGCGCCCGTCTCGACCGTGCCCGTCTCGTCTGCGTCCGCGTGCTCGGCGGCGCCCCCGTGCTCCGCAGGTTCGTCGGCCGCAACCTCGGCGGCATCCTCCGCCTCTGCCTCTGCCTCTGCCTCTGCTTCCGGCTCGGGCGCCGCGGAGGTCGCGTCGATGTCGTCGAGATCCTCGAGCTCGCTCGGGTCGGGGAGATCCTCGCGGCGGATCACGGTGGTCTTCGAGTCGCTCGGCCCCAGCCGGGCGGGCTTGCTCACCGGCTCGGCCGGCGTCTCCTCGGCGTCAGCCGGTTCGGTATCGGGAGTGGCTTCGTCATCGGTGCCGAGCGGGTCGATCGAGTCCAGATCCTCGAGATCCTCCGGCGACGGCAGGTTGTCGCGGCTGATGATCTGGGTCGCACCGTCGATCCCGCGCCCACCCTTGGGCTTCGGTGCCTTGGCCGGCGCCTCCTTCGCAGAGGTCTGCGCGTCGGAGGCGTCTTTGCCGGTGTCCGCCGCGTCGTCGGTCCGGTTCTCGGCGGTGTCGTTCTGGGTGGGATCGTCCACGGCTGGCTCGTGGCCCTCTCTGCTGGTGCTCTGGTTTCCGGCGTCGTCGCCGGTCGGAACAGTATCCGGGGTGGTGTCCGCGATGTCCGGGCGAGATCCGGAATCCTGGCCGGTCTCCGTTGCGGGTTCGGGTGGCCGCGACGGGGTGGTGTCCGGTGTGTCGCCGGGACCTGCGTCGGGTCGGCCGGAGAGGTCTCGACGTGCATCCGCGCCACCGAGGGCGGACGCAGCGGGCCCGGCGTCGGCGCCCGTTCGACCGCTCCGTCGTGAACGACGTTCGTCCCGGGCCTGACGCAGCGTCGAAAGTGCCTTGGTGACAGCGGCTCTCGGCTTGTCGGATCGAGCCATCGACTGATCACCCCGCATTCTGCCCATCGCATGGTTTCGGTCCGGCCACCGAGTAGCCCGGTGACAGGACCGATTGCGCCATTCACCCTAGCGAATCGTCGGCCGGTCCAGCACTACGGCGTTCGGTCGATGCGGTCACCCGAGCGGCCTCGATGCTTGAATGGGTACATGACGTCTTTCGGAGATCTCCTCGGCCCGCAACCGGTTCTGCTCACCGGCGACGACGACGCCGAGTCGGACCTGCTCAACGGGGCAGTCCCGGCCGAGGTCGCGGCCGCCCATCCCACCGCCTCCATCGCCTGGGCGTATCTCGCCGAGGCGGCGCTCGAGACCTCGACCGCAGCCGGCGAGGCCGGCGACACCGGTGCGGTCATCGCCGCCTACGCCTACGCGCGTACCGGTTACCACCGCGGGCTCGACCAACTGCGTCGGCACGGTTGGAAGGGCTTCGGTCCCGTCCCGTGGAGCCATGAACCCAACCGCGGATTCCTGCGATGCGTCGGTGCTCTCGCCCGGGCCGCCGAACTGATCGGGGAAGAGGACGAGCACCTGCGTTGCCTCGACCTCCTCAACGACAGCGACCCCAGGGCGGCCGCCGAGCTCGGCCTGGTCTGACCGACCCGCGACTCGTCGAATGTCGGCAGCCGCGAGCGGTTGGTTCCCGCGCAGGGTCTACGACTCCCTGCCCGCAACCCTGAGACGACGCCTTCGTCGTCTGAAGATCTCCCTGATCCCGATCATCCAGTGTGCGCTGGCGGCGGGAATCGCCTGGTGGATCGCGACGCACGTCTTCGCGCACCCCGACCCGTTCTTCGCCCCTATCGCGGCGGTCATCTCGCTGGGACTGGGTCTGGGACGGCGCTGGCGCCGATCGGTCGAGCTCGTCGGCGGCGTCGCGATCGGCATCCTCGTCGGTGACCTGTTCATCGGCTGGGTCGGTGAGGGCGCCTGGCAGATCATGGTGGTCGTCATCCTGGCGATGTCGCTGGCGGTCGTGCTCGACGACGGGCTGCTGATCCCCATGCAGGCGGCGTCGTCGGCGGTCCTGGTGGCGACCCTCCTGCCGCCCGGCGGTGTCGCCGGGTTCCACCGGGCGCTCGACGCGCTGATCGGCGGTGTGGTCGGCATACTCGTGGCCGCGTTGTTCCCGGTGAACCCGGCCAACCGGGCGCGAGAAGATGCGGCCGGAGTGCTGCTCACCATCCGGGACACGGCCCGGTCGGTTGCCGAGGGGCTGCGCGCCGCCGATGCGGGCACGATCGCCGCTGCGCTCGAGACCGCGCGCGGTACGCAGGCGGCCATCAACAAGATGCGCACCGACATGACCGGCGGCCGCGAGGTCACCCGCATCTCGCCGCTGTACTGGAGTTCGCGCGACCGGCTCGACCGACTGGTGAGGACCGCCGACCCGATCGACAACGCGGTCCGCAACTTCCGGATCATCGCGCGCAGGTCCCTGGCCGTCACCCAGCGCGGGGAACGGGTGCAGCCGGCGATCATCGAGATAATCGACGACGTGGGCGGCGCGTTCGAGGTGCTCCGGGAGATGATGCTGGCCGATCCCGGTGCGGACCCCGATCCCGTCGAGGCCGCACGCGTCATCCGCTCGATCGTGCGCAAGGCGCGCACGGACCTGGCCGTGAACAGCCAACTCTCCGAGGCCGCGCTGCTCGCGGAGATCCGCTCCCTGCTCGTCGACCTGCTGATGATCGCCGGCCTACGACGCTCGTCGGCACTCGCCACCCTCCGAAGCTGAGATCGACACATCGGAACGCGGTAGGCCTGTTGCCACATATGCGAACTTCCGCATATATTGACCGCCATCATGGGTCACTCACATTCGCATTCCCACACCCCCGGCGCCGGTGCCGCAGGGGAGCGGCGCCTGTGGCCGATGGCGCTGGCGGTAGCGCTCATCGGCGGATTCTTCGTCGTCGAGCTCGTCACCGGCATCCTGGTCAACTCGCTCGCCCTGATCGCCGACGCGGGACACATGCTCACCGACGTCGTCGCCCTGATCATGGGTCTGATCGCCCTGCTGCTGGGTCGTCACGGCCGCACCACCGACACCCGTAGCTTCGGCTGGCATCGGGCCGAGGTGTTCACCGCCGTCGCCAATGCGGTCCTGCTCATCGGGGTCGCGGCCTTCGTCCTGATCGAGGCGATCGAGCGCATCGGCAACGATCCGCAGGTCCCCGGCCTGACGCTGATCATCGTCGCCCTGCTGGGTCTGGCTGTGAACCTCGGCGTGATGCTCCTGCTCCGCGCCGACGCCAAGGAGTCCATCGCCGTCCGCGGCGCCTACCTCGAGGTCCTGGCCGACGCCGTCGGCAGCGTCGGGGTCCTGATCGCCGGCATCGTCGCGCTCACCACCGGCTGGGGTTACGCCGACATCGTGGTCGCAGTCCTCATCGCACTGTGGGTGGTGCCGCGTGCGCTCCGGCTGGCGATCGACGCGCTACGCATCCTCAACCAGCAGGCGCCGGCACATATCGACGTGGAGACGCTGCGCTCCGACCTCGCCGGTATCCCCACCGTCGACGATGTCCACGACCTGCACGTCTGGACGCTGACCACCGGCATGGACGTCGCCACCGTGCACCTGGGCAGCACCCGACCGAACTCGGAGGTGCTGCCTGCCGCGCAGGCCGTCCTGGCCCGCCACGGACTCGAGCACGCCACAGTGCAGGTCGACAACGACGATCAGGGACGATGTCGTGACGAGATGACGTGGTGAGCCCGCGTCGGTGAGTCGAAAATGTCGGGTATGCCTTAAATTCCCGGCATGGAACGACGCGACTTCCTCGCGATGCTCGCGGCCGGCACGGTGGGCGCCCTGACCACGACCACCCTGTCCGGCTGCGCCTCGCCGGTCCCGGCCGCCGAGATCACGCCCCCGACCCCACTTCCGCCCACCCCGCCGGCACCTCCATCGACCACGCCGTCGGTGTCACCCGCAGAGCTGCTGCCCCCGGCGGTCGGCACCCGCCACCCGTTGCCCGACGAGCCGATCACCGGCCTGCCGGGCAAGGGCCGGCACATCGCGCTCACGGTCGACGACGGTGCCAGTTCCGAGGTCATCGGCGCTTACGTGAAGTTCGCCCAGGACACCGGCGCCCGCTTCACCTTCTTCGTGACCGGGTCGTTCGACGGCTGGACCGACCACCGTGCAGAACTGCGGCCGCTCGTCGAATCCGGGCAGATCCAGTTGGGCAACCACACCTGGACGCATCCGGCGCTCACCGAGCTCTCGGCCAAGGGCATCGCCGACGAACTCGGCCGGACCAAGCGGTTCCTGAAGAACCAGTACGGCGTCGACGGCACGCCCTATTACCGGCCGCCGTTCGGCTATCACAACGCGTCGGTGGACGCCGTGGCCGCCGATCTCGGCTACACCATGCCGACACTCTGGTACGGCTCACTGTCCGACTCCGGCCTGGTCACCGAGAAGTACCTCGTGCAGTGCGCCCGCAAGTACTTCCGGCCGCAGACCCTGGTGATCGGCCACGCCAACCACGATCCGGTCACCAAGGTCTATCCGAAACTGGTCGACATCATCCGTCAGCGAAAGCTGCGGATGGTCACCCTCGACGACTACTTCGAGTCCTGACACGCGGAACGTCGGAGGTCGTCCCGCGCAAGTGCGCGACGGTTTTCGCTCACGCTGATTCGTAGTCGACGAGGAACGGCGCGTCGCCGATACCGTAGGCCGGTCATGGCCTCACCTCAGCAGACTTCCGCGTCCCCGACGGCCCACGAGACCGACGCCGAGCGCCGCAAGCGACTCCGCACGGTCGTGGCCGCGAGTCTCCTCGGCACCACCGTCGAGTGGTACGACTTCTTCCTCTACGCGACCGCCGCGAGCCTGGTGTTCAACCAGCTGTTCTTCCCGGACCAGAGTTCCTTCGTCGGAACCCTGCTGTCGTTCGCGACCTTCGCGGTCGGGTTCGTCGTCCGGCCGATCGGCGGCGTGATCTTCGGGCACATCGGCGACCGGATCGGCCGCAAGCGAACCCTCGCGATCACGATGGTCATGATGGGCATCGCCACCGCGCTCATGGGTGTGCTGCCGACCGCGGAGGCCGTCGGTGTCGTCGCCCCGATCCTCCTTCTCCTGCTGCGCATCGTGCAGGGCTTCGCGCTCGGCGGCGAGTGGGCCGGCGCCGTGCTGCTCGCGGTCGAGCACAGCCCCGATCGCAAGCGCGGTCTGTTCGGCAGCATCCCGCAGATCGGTCTCGCCCTCGGCCTCGCGCTCGGCACGGGTGTGTTCGCCCTGCTCCAGGTGGCGCTCGACGACGACGCCTTCCTGACCTACGGCTGGCGCATCGCCTTCCTCGTGAGCATCGTGCTCGTCGTCATCGGCTTCGTGGTGCGGCTGAAGGTCGACGAGACGCCGGCCTTCGCCGAGGTCGCCGAACTCGCGCAGAAGTCGACGGCACCGATCCGCGAGGTCGTGCTCCCGCCGAACACCCGCAACACCGTGCTCGGACTGCTCGCACGCTGGGGCGAGGGATCGGCGTTCAACACCTGGGGCGTCTTCGCGATCGCCTATGCGACAAGCGAACTCGACATGGAGAAGGTCCCGGTCCTGGTGGCCGTGACGATCGCTTCCCTCGTGATGGCGGTCCTTCTCCCGGTCTCCGGAAAACTCACCGACCGATACGGCGCCAAACCGGTCTACCTCGCCGGCATGGCCGCCTACGGGCTGTCGGTTTATCCGGTGTTCGCCCTCTTCGGAACCGAAAACCTCGTCTGGTTCACCGTCGCACTCGTGATCGTGTTCGGCGTGATCCACGCCCTGTTCTACGGCGCCCAGGGCACGCTGTTCGCGAGCCTGTACCCGACCCGGGTCCGCTACACCGGTCTGTCGGTGGTCTACCAGTTCTCCGGCATCTACGCCTCTGGCCTGACCCCGCTGATCCTGACCGCACTGATCGGTGCGGCCTCCGGATCGCCGTGGCTGGCCGCCGGCTATCTCGTGCTCACCGCAGTGATCAGCGTCGTCGCGACGTCGTTGATCCGCCGCGACGACCTGCACCTGACGACCGGCAACGACGCCGAGGTCGAAGCCGCCGCAAAGGCCGGCGTTCCCAAGACCGCCGGCGACGAGACCACCCCGGCGCCGGCGCCGATCCCGGTCGGCTGACCGGGCCGGTCAGGGGCGGACGAGCAAAAGATCGGTGACGTGCCGGTAGAACGTCGACCGCTTCAGCACGCGTTCGTTCACCACGCCCTCACGTTCGACCACGATGTTGGTACCGCCGGTCTGCACCGCGCGCCCGGCGAACCACTTGCCCGGCAGCAGGAACCGCTCGACCTGCGCACGCAGACCGGGGGCCTCGAGCGTGGGTTCGATGAGGATGGAACGGACCTCGCCGTCGAAGAGTCGCTCGCTGTCGACGTAGGACTCACCGTGCAACTTGGCGCCCTCGGCTCCGAGGTGACGCGCGCTGCCGAGGACGACCGTCGCGGCGTCGTCACGGATGAGGGGCACCGGGCTCGCGGTGCCGTTCTCGGCGAGCTCACGGGCGGCCGGCCCGTGCGGAAGCCGGTATCGGCGGGTCGCCGCGGTCGCCTCCGCCGAGACATACGCCACTTCCACGTCGAGGCGCTCGGAGGTCATCAGGGCGGCCACCACCTGATCCAGGAAGGTGTCGGCCTCCTCTGCGAGGGTGGGCGCGAATCGTTCGGCCACACGAGGTTCGACGATGAGGCGGGTGACGGCGGAATCGGACAGGGCGTCGGCCACGGCGGCGCGGATCGCCTTCTTGTCGTCGGCGCGACTGGCTTGGGTGATCAGGGCGAAAGACACGCGGATAGGGTATCGGGAGCCTGAACACAGTAGTGTTGGTGAGGTTTGTTCTGATCAGTTCAAGCGCGCCACACAAAGGAGTACCTGAATCATGGCCGCGATCGTGCTTATCGGCGCCCAGTGGGGCGACGAGGGCAAAGGGAAGGCCACCGACCTGCTCGGCGGCTCGATCAACTGGGTTGTCCGGTATCAGGGCGGCAACAACGCCGGCCACACCGTCGTACTCCCCTCCGGTGAGACCTTCGCCCTGCACCTCATCCCGTCCGGCATCCTCACCCCCGGCGTGCAGAACGTGATCGGCAACGGCGTCGTCGTCGACCCGGGTGTGCTGCTCACCGAACTCGGCGGACTCGAGGACCGCGACGTCGACACCACCGGCCTCCTCATCTCCGCCGACGCCCACCTGCTGATGCCGTACCACGTGGCCATCGACAAGGTCACCGAGCGCTTCCTCGGCAACAAGAAGATCGGCACCACCGGTCGCGGCATCGGACCCTGCTACCAGGACAAGATCGCCCGCGTGGGTGTGCGCGTCGCCGACGTGCTCGACGAGAAGATCCTCACGCAGAAGGTCGAGGCTGCCCTCGAACTGAAGAACCAGATCCTGGTCAAGATCTACAACCGCAGGGCCCTCGACCCGGCGCAGGTCGTCGACGAGGTCCTCGGTCAGGCCGAAGGCTTCAAGCACCGCATCGCCGACACCCGCCTGCTGCTCAACCAGGCCCTCGAGCGCGGCGAGACCGTGCTCCTCGAGGGATCGCAGGGCACGCTGCTCGACGTCGACCACGGCACCTACCCGTACGTGACCTCGTCGAACCCGACCGCCGGCGGCGCCGCGGTGGGTGCCGGCATCGGCCCCAACAAGATCACCACGGTCCTCGGCATCCTGAAGGCCTACACCACGCGCGTCGGCTCGGGTCCGTTCCCGACCGAGCTGTTCGACGAGTGGGGCGACTATCTGGCCAAGACCGGCGGCGAGGTCGGCGTCACCACCGGCCGTGCCCGCCGCTGTGGCTGGTTCGACGCCGTGATCGCCCGCTACGCCACCCGCGTCAACGGCATCACCGACTACTTCCTCACCAAGCTCGACGTGCTGTCCAGCATCGACACGATCCCGATCTGCGTGGCCTACGACGTCGACGGCGAGCGCCATGAGGACATGCCGATGACCCAGACCGGGTTCCACCACGCCAAGCCCATCTTCGAGGAGATGCCCGGCTGGTCGGAGGACATCTCCGGGTGCAAGACCTTCGAGGAACTGCCGCAGAACGCGCAGAACTACATCCTTCGGCTCGAAGAACTCTCCGGCGCCCACATGTCGTGCATCGGCGTGGGCCCGGGACGCGAGCAGACGATCGTGCGTCGCGCGATCGCCTGACCCTTCGATACGCCCCTCCGCAAGCT